>NZ_JHXW01000005.1 GCF_000622245.1 Fusobacterium perfoetens ATCC 29250
CATCAATTAAAAGTCCTGTATTTTCTTTTACATATTCTTCTAAACCATCTATTTTTTTAAGTTCATCACAAATTTTTGCAGTTCTTCTACATTGCCAAACAATAGCATTGTAAACAGGTTTTCCAGTATTTTTATCCCAAACAATAGTAGTTTCTCTTTGGTTAGTAATACCAATACCTATAATATCATGTTGAGAAATTCCCTCTCTAGCAATTACCTCAGCTAAAACCCCACTTTGACTTGACCAAATTTCCATAGGGTCATGTTCAACCCAACCTTCTTTAGGATAAATTTGAGTAAATTCTTTTTGAGAAACACCAACAATTTTTTGGTCACTATCAAAAACAATAGCTCTTGAGCTAGTAGTTCCTTGGTCTAATGCTATAATATATTTTTCATTCATTGTCCCCTCCAGATAAATAAAGAAACTTAAAAAATAACCTCATATTTTAAGATTATTCTTTAAGCTTCTCCTATTCTCCCAAGCTTTATTTATGTTTATGTTTATTTCTCTTTACACAAATATAATACTTCAAAAAATTTTTTCTAACAAGTTAATTTAATACTGAAAAATAGAAAAATTTAATCATTTTTTTTAATTTTGTCTTTTTTTTACCATTTTCTCATCAAATTTTACTATTTTATATAAATAACATTTAACATCTTTTTGTTTCAAATAAGAAGTATTATTTTTTTTTAAATACATTTTCATGTTTTTATTTTACATTTTTTCTTCTTTGTTTTTCTTTTATATATTTTTTTTAATTTTTGTGATATAATACATATGCTTTATTTATGTTAATTACTTTAAAGGGGTATTTATGCTAAAAAGATATAAAAGTGAATTAATAAAAATACAAAACGAAATAATAGACGTTACTAAACTTGCTGTTCTTATCGTTGATAGAGAAGGAAATTATATTACTGAAAAAGGTAATTTTTCAAATTTTTGTAATATGTTTAGAAATAATAAAAATTTGAACTTATTATGTGAAAAATGTGATATGCATGCTTTAAATAAAACTTTTTTAACATTAAAACCATATATTTATAGATGTCATTCTGGATTAGTTGATATGATAGTTCCTATTTTATATGATAATGAGTTATTAGGAGCATTTATTGTAGGACAAATAGTATTAGAAGATGAAAAAACTTTTAATATTCAACAAGTTATGAATGATAATTTGGGAAAAAACGTAGATGGATATAAATTAGAAGAAAATTATAAACAATTAAAAAGAATGACTTTTTCCGAAATAACAAGTGTTGCTAATTTATTATCTTATACTTCTAGTTATATAACTCAATGTATAAAATCTAGAAAATGGTCTACACATAAAATTGAAAATAATGTATCCGATAACAGAATTTGTTTAAATGATTTACCTATTGGAGCAGCAATTATATATATAAATAAAAATCTTAATGGAAATATCTCTTTAGCTGAAGCTGCTGCTTGTTGTAATATGAGTGTCTCTCAATTTACTAGAGCATTTAAAAAAGAAACTGGTAAAACTTTTATAGATTTTGTAACTAGAAAAAAAATAAAACAAGCTAAATATCTTTTAAAATATACTACTAAAAGCATAAGTGAAATTTCTTTTGAGTTAGGTATGGAAGATAGTAGTTATTTTACAAAAGTTTTTAAAAAATATACAGGAATAAGACCTAAAGAATTTAGAGATAATGCATTAAAAAATCAATAATAAATATTTAAATCATAAAAAAAAGATGTTGTAAACACAACATCTTTTTTTATTTATAAAATTTCTAATTCTTTTTCTTTTCTTGGAACTGTTCTTAGATATTTATTTTTTGGATAACCTAATAACATACAAGCAATTATTCTTTCTTTGTTTTTTAGTCCTAAAAATTTATTTATTTGATTACTATGGTTTAAACTAATTTTTATAAAACTACTAAATAATACTCCTAAACCTTGAGCAACAGCCATTTTTTCTGCATTAGAAGCTGCTAATCCTCCATCTAATTCATCTTCAGCTATTATTAACATAATCATAGAAGCATTAAAGAAAAACATATCTGTTTCTGGTCTTTTTTCTTTATATTCTTGATATTTTTCAAACCATTTATCTTTCCATCTAAGACTAGGATCGTTTGATGGCATATTTTTTAACTTTTCTATTTCTATCTCTTTTTGTTGGTAATCTCTTATACTTCTTCTAAATTTTATAAAATTTAGAAGATTTTCTGGAGTTATTTTAAAAGTCTCTTCATTATATTCTTGTATATTATCACTTAAATAATCAGGTAATGTTACAGCTGATACAGGACATATAGCTAAACAATGACCACACATCATACATTCTCTTTTTATTTTAGCTTTTCCATTTTCTAAAAAAATATTTCTTGGAAAACATACTTTTATACATTTTCCACAGCCTATACATTTTTCAATATTTATATTTACCATTTTTATCCCTCCTTTTATTTTGTTATATAGTATCTTATAACAAAAATTTTATCAAGAAAATATAAAATCAAAAAATGGTAAAATATAATTTTTTTATTTTATGTTTACAGATTCAACAAAATCATAACATGATATTTTAGATATTAAATCTAAATAATTAAGCTGTTTAGGTACTATTAAAGAATAAATAATTCTTCTTTCATTTTCTATTTTTTGTATATTTTTTATTTTTATATCCATAGTTCTTAAAATATCATAAATATTTACTGAACACATACTTATAGAAGATTTATTTGTAAAAACCACTTCTACATCAAGAATATATTGTTTATTTATTAAAGACCTTTCTAATTGTTTCAAAGTAACTAATACCACTATAATAGCTATTCCAGCTGGAATAGCTAAAGAGTAAAATCCCCAACCAATTCCTATTCCTAAACATCCTGTTGCCCAAATTGAAGCTGCTGTTGTAAGTCCTCCAACAGTTCCTTTATCTCTCATAATAGTTCCAGCACCTAAAAATCCTATTCCACTAACTACTTGAGCTCCTATTCTTCCTAAATCTGTTTTTATTACTTGAGATATATCTGGATATAATATTGCAAAATTAATAATATTTACTCTTAATTGGTCTTGAATCATTGAAACTATACAAGCTCCTAAACACACTAAAATATGTGTTCTAAATCCTGCTGGCCTATTATGAACACCTCTTTCATATCCAATTATTCCTCCTACTAAAATAGCTGCGATAATTCTAACTATAATTTCTCTATTTGATAATATTAAATTGAAAGAATCATTCATAATCTCCTCCTAAAAAATAAATAAAGAGCTTTACAAATTTTGTAAAAGCTCTCCATTCTCCGCTCAATATAAAATTAACATTTATCTAAATAAATTTGGAATAAATAATGCAATATTTTCTGAATAAGTTACTATTAATAAAACAACTAATAAAGATACAATAAATGGCCAGACTTCTTTTATAAAATCTTCTAACCGTACATTGACTATAGAACATACTGTAAACATCATAGAACCAAATGGAGGTGTTAATCCACCTATCATTATATTTACTATGAAAATTACACCAAAATGAAGAGGGTCTACACCTAATCCTTTAACAGCTGGTACTAATAATGGAGCTAATATTACTAGAGCTGCCCCTCCTTCTATAAACATTCCAACAAATAATAATAATAAATTTATAACTATTAATAATAAAAATTTATTATCTGTAAAGTCCATTAATGCCTGTGTTATTATTTGAGGAATTCTTTCTAATGTCATATAATATCCAAAAACTTTTGCACTTGCTATAATTATCATAACAGAACCTGTACTTTTTACAGTTTCCATTAAAATAATAGGTATATGTTTTAATTTTAGTTGTTTATAAACAAAGAAACCTACTAAGAAACAAAATACCACTGCTACTCCTCCTGCTTCTGTTGGAGTAAACATTCCCATACGCATTCCTAAAATTATTCCAAATGGAATTGCAAGAGCCCATATAGATTTTATTGCTTGATTAAAAACTTCCTTTGGACTAGCCATCTTTTCTCTTGATGGAGCATATCCTCTTTTTACAGATATAATATATACTGTTATCATCATAGCAACAGTCATTAAAATTCCTGGAGTATATCCTGCTAAAAACATATCTCCTACAGGAACATTTGCTATTAAAGCATATAATATTAAGTTTGTTCCAGGTGGAATTACAGGACTAACTGCTGAAGAAGCTGCTGTTACTGCTGCAGAAAATGATGGAGAAAATCCTTTCTTTATCATTTCTGGAACTAAAATTTTTGATTGCATTGCAGCATCTGCATTAGCTGACCCAGAAATTCCTCCCATCATAGCACTTAATAAACAGTTTACTTGAGCAAGTCCTCCTTTCATATGACCAGCTAATATTTCTGCCATATTCATAAGTTGCTCACTAATTCCTGAATAATTCATTACAGAACCTACCATTATAAAAAATGGAACTGCTAAATATGGAAATGATTCTACTGATGTAACAAATTGTTGTATAACCATGTTCATTGCCATAGTTTGATTTATAAACATAAAGTAAAATAGTGCTGAACCCATAAGAGCAAATCCTATAGGAATATTTAAGAAAAATAATATAAATAGCACTATTACTGGTGATAATGCATTCATTCTTTTACCTCCTATTCTTTACCTTTTATTAATTCTTTAAAACTTTCTATTACAAATAATAGAGAGTATAAAGACATTAATCCAAAAGAAATAATTATAGATGAATTTATATATGCATATGATATCTCTAATGCTGCTGTTATTTTAGAAGATGATGCTACATATGTATAACTAAAATAAAACATCAAACTACTCAAAATAAATAATAATATATACACTAAAAATTCAACTATTTTTCTAATTTTTTTTGGAAGTAAAACTACAACAGCCTCTACACCAATCAATGCTTTTTCTCTATATGCTGCAGCTGTTCCTAAAAATATAGTCCATACAAAACAACCTACTGCTATTTCCTCTGCCCAAAAATATGTAAATTTTAATACATATCTTGTAAATACATTCATAACTACTACTATTGTAGTTATAGCAATGAAAAAACTTCCAATATATAATTCAAATTTTTTCAAAAAATCTCTCATTTCTCACCTCTGATTTTTCATAAAAATATTTATAATAGGGGATTTCTCCCCTATTATAAATATTATAGATTCTATTTACCGTTTTTTATATCTTCTCTTATTTTTGTTAGTTCTTTCATTATCTCTTCATAGATTCCAGGAGTCCATTTAGGGAATTTAGTATATACAGGGGCAACAGCTTTATTAAATGCTTCCCCATCAACTTCATAGAATCTAACACCTAATTCTTTTAATTTTTCCTCATATTCTTTTTCTAATTTTATAGTTTGTTCTAAGTTATCTTGTGCTCCAGCATCAAATTCTTCTTGTAATATAGTTCTTTGTTCTTCAGTTAAACTATCCCAAACTTTTGTAGATATACAAACTGCTGAAACTCCTAAAAGGTGTTTTGTTAGAGAGTATTCTTTTACGTTTTCATATTGTTTAGTTCCATAGTAAGTTAATATTGAACCTTCAACACCATCAATTACACCTTGTTGAATAGCTGCATATGTATCTGGATATGGCATTGCAACAGGGTTTCCTCCTAAAGCTTCTATTGTAAATGTATATAATTGGCTAGTAGGAACTCTTAATTTAACTCCTTTCATATCTGCTGGAGTTCTGATAGGTTTTTTAGTCATCATACTTCTGAATCCAAATAACCAATCTAGTGATAACACTTTTATTCCTTTTTCTTCAGCTTGTTTATTTAAATTTTGAACTAAAGGTGTTCTAACCATTCTTAGATATTCATCAAATGTTTGATATAATAAAGGCCCTGTAACAGCATTATAATCTGGAACATAATCTCCTAAGAAGTTAACTCCATCTACAAATATCCAATCTGAACCATTAACTACTTGTTCTATACCATCTTTTCCTATTGGTAATGTTCCACCTGTAAATAATTGTAACTCTAAAGTTCCATTACTTCTTTCATTAACTCTTTCAACAACCTTTACTAAAGATTTTGCTGTTTGTTCATCATCAACAAATTTTGTACTTACTTTTATAACTCTTTTCTCGGCTTTAGCAGAATCTTTTTTTTCTCCACCACAACCAATTAAAAATACTCCTACTGTAAGTGCTAGTAAAAAACTCTTAAATTTTTTCATGAAATTTCTCCTTTCAAAATTTTTTAGAACTCCTTTTACTTTGTGTTAATAGAAAATAAAATATTTTCCATTCAAAACTTAATTGCTAAAAATAAAAAGTAGTTTAAATAAAGTTCTAAATTAGAACTCACCTAAGCTACTCCCCTCTCCAGCTTTTATGTATTTTTATATCTATATGATAACAGTTTTAAATTTTTTTGTCAATGTTTTTTTGTTATCTTATGGAAAATTATTTTCAAAAATAATATAATATTATATAAATTTTAAGCATTGTTTCATTAGTTTGAAAAAATAATCAATTTTTCTTTTTTAAAATCGTATTGTTATTTAATATAATTTGATTTTATTTTGTATATTTTAATTTTACAAATTATAAACACTTTAAAAATATTAAAAAGGTATTGCAAAATTATGCAATACCACAATATATATTTTTTCTCTATTTTAAATTAAATTTGGAAGTAATAGCATAAGTTTTGGACAGAATGTTACTATCACTAAAACTATAAACAATGCTACTATAAATGGTAGAGATTCTTTTACAAACTCTTTAATAGGAACATCTACTATAGAACATGTTAAGAACATCATAGAACCAAATGGTGGAGTGATTCCTCCTATCATAATATTAACAATCATAACTATTCCAAAATGTACTGGGTCTATTCCTAAACTTCTTGCTGTAGGAATTAAAAGTGGTGCTAAAATAATCATAGCTGCTCCACCTTCTATAAACATTCCAATAAGTAATAAAATAGCATTTACTATTAATAGGAAAGCAATAGGACTAGAAGTTATATTCATTAAATATTCTCCAATAATATGTGGAATTCTTTCCCAATTCAAATATTGTCCAAAAACTCCAGCTCCAATAATTATAAACATAACACTACTTGTCCCATAGACAGTTTCTTTTACAATTCCAGCCAAATGCTCTATTTTTAATTCTTTATAAATAAAAAATCCAATAAATAAACAATATAATACTGCCATAGCTCCAGCTTCTGTAGGAGTAAAAAATCCAACTCTCATTCCTAAAATAATTCCAAATGGTAAAAGTAAAGCCCAAATAGAATCCTTCATTTGAAGAGCAACCTCTTTGCCTGTAGCTCTTTTTTCTCTTGTAGCTCCATAACCTCTTTTTCTCGAAATTATACTTACAGTAACCATTAAAGCTATACACATTAAAAATCCTGGAACATAACCAGCTAAAAACATTTTAGCAACAGATACATTGGCTATTAAAGAATAAATAATTAAATTTATTCCAGGAGGTATTACAGGAGTAATAGCTGAAGATGCTGCTGTTATAGCTGCTGAGAAAGATTTTGAAAATCCTCTTTTTGTCATCTCTGGAACTAATATTTTACACTCCATAGCTGCATCAGCATTAGCTGAACCAGAAATTCCACCCATAAGCACACTTAGAAGAACATTTACTTGAGCAAGTCCTCCTTTCATATGTCCAGATAAAACTTCTGCCATTTTCATTAATTTATCACTGATTCCTGAATAATTCATTACAGCTCCAGCCATTATAAAAAATGGAATAGCAAGTAATGGGAAAGATTCAGCACTTTTTATAAAAGTTTGTAATATTAAATCTGCAAAAGTGTTTGTATTCATAAATAAAAAGTAAAATAGTGATGATGCAAACAAAGCAAAGGAAATTGGAATATTACAGAAAAATAAAATAAAAAGTATTAAAACTGGTAATAATTTTTCCATTATTTATCTCCCTCCTTATTTATATCTCTAATAGCTTTTATTGTAAACCCTATAGAATGAAATAATATTAATCCAAATCCAACTATTAAAGCTGAATTTACATAGGCTGATGAAATTCCTAATACAGATGTTGGTTTAGATACAGAATATTTTGTAAAAATAATACTTAAATAAAATAAAACTCCTGTTAAAACTGTTACAAAAATATTTACTAAAACCATAAAAATTTTTTGCATTTTTTTAGGTAGTAATTGTACAAGCATATCAACACCTATGTGCATTTTTTTCTTAAAACAAGCAGCTCCACCAATATATATACTCCATATAAATGAAGTTGTAGCTATCTCTTCAGCACTTGAGATTGGAGAACCACCAAAAGTTCTCAACATAACATTTAAAATTACACTAGAAACTGTTATACAGATAAATATTCCAGCTATTATCTCTTCTAAATTATTTAATATTTTTTTCATAAGTATACCTCTCTTATTAAATGAGGCTTCTTTAATTTTATTTAAAGAAGCCTCTGTTAAACTTTACATATTAGACTTATAGATTATTTTTCATTTCTAATTTTAGCTAATTCTTCTTGTATTCTTTCATAAGTTCCTTCTGGAGTACCTAAATTTTTATAAATTCCTTCAGTTAATTTTGCAAATGCAGGTAAATTAACTTCGTTAATTTCTACACCAGCAGCTTGTAATTTTTCTATTAATTCTTTATCTAAATCAACCATTCTAATATTATTATTTATAGCAGCTTTATCAAATTCTTCTTGCATTACTTGTCTTTGCTCATCTGTTAAACTATCCCAAACTTTTGTAGAAATATATACTCCTGCAGTTCCTAAGAAGTGTTGAGTTAAACTCATTTTCTTTCTTAACTCATAAGTTTTTGTTAAATAGTTAGTTGCATAAGAACCTTCTAAACCATCAATAACACCTTGTTGTAAAGCTGATATTGTTTCTCCAAATGGCATAGATACAGCACTTGCCCCCATAGCATTTAAAGTATCTATAAATAATTTACTAGCTGGAACTCTGATTTTTAATCCTTTTAAATCTTTTGGTTCAACTACTTTTTTATCAGTTATTAAACTTCTAAATCCAAATATATAATCAAGTGATAAAACTTTTATTCCTTTTTCTTCAGCTTTTTTCTTTAATCCTTCTACATAATCTGTATGCATTAATTTTACATATTCATCATAATTTTCATATAACATTGGTCCTGCTAAAGCTGTAAATTCAGGAACATAATCTCCTATATAGCTTAAATCTTCTACTGATATAAAATTAGCTCCTCTAACAACTTGCTCTAATCCATCTTTATAAACAGGTAATTGTCCATTAGGGAATAGTAATAATTCAACTTGACCTTCTAATCTCTTATTAATATTTTCCGCTGCTTCTGCCATAGCAATATGAGTAGGTTCATTATCTTTAAAAATATAACTTACTCTTATTTCTAAAGGTTTATTTTCCTTTGCAGCTTCTTTTTTCTCTCCTCCACATCCCATTAAAAATGCTCCAACTGTAAGAGCTAATAAAAGACTTTTAAATTTTCTCATAAATTTTCTCCTTTCAAACTGTATTATTAACTATTTATTGCTTTCCTTTAACATAATATCTGGATAATTTGTAATTACTCCATGAACACCTATACTTTCTAACCATTGATAATCAACAACAGTATTTACTGTCCAAACAAAAGTTTTTATTCCTTTTTCTTCTAATTCTTTTACAGTATTTTTCGTTATTAAATTAATTTCTGGATGATAACTATAAGAAACTAATCCATTGTCATCTAAATATTTTGGTAAATTTAAAATTTCACTAGCTGTTAGTAAAGCTAATTTTAATTTTGGTTCTAATTTATGTAATGATTGGATAATGCTATGATGGAATGATGAAATTACAACTGAATCTAATCTATCAGCTTCATAAATTTCTTTTAATACAAGTTTTTCAATATCAGCTCTTCCTCTTTCAATTTCTTTTATCTCTATATTTAGAAGAACATCTTTAGGTACAACTTCAAATACTTCTTTTAGAGTTGGAACTCTTTCTCCTTTAAACTTTTCAGAAAACCAACTTCCACAATCTAAACTTCTTATATAATCAAAATCTAATTGATAAATATAACCTTTTCCATTAGTAGTCCTATCAACTTTCCAGTCATGAATAACCACTAACTTCCCATCTTTTGTTAACTGGACATCAATTTCTACTCCATTGGCTCCTTGTTCCACAGCTAATTTTAAAGCAGATAAAGTATTTTCTGGAGCATATGCAGAAGCTCCTCTATGACCTATAACTAACATTCTTCCACCCCTAACGAAAAAAAGTAGCCTAAAATTTTTTCAAAAATGAAAATTCTAATAGCCACTCCCCTCTCCAGCTTTTATTATTTTTATATTAATATATTAGCAACTTTATTTTAATTTGTCAATAAGATTTTAGTTTTTTTGTAGAAATTTTTATACTGAAATGATTATTTTTTTCTCGATTTCGTACTATAATAAAATTTATTAATGATTTTTACTCTATTTTTTGATAAAATAAAATTTATATATTTAATTAAAATTTTATATTTATTTGATAATATTTTTTATAATATAAAATTTAAAATATTGCTATAAAAAAGAGTTGAAGCAAACTAAAAATTTTTAAACAATTAATTTACATCAACTCTAATATTTTTTATTTTTTTATTTTATTTATTTTTTAAAATATATTTTATAGCTTCCATTCCAGCTATAGTTCCATCATTTACAGCAGTAGTTACTTGTCTAACTTTTTTAGCTACCATATCTCCAGCTACATATATTCCCTCTACATTTGTTTTCATAGTTTCATCTGTAACTACAAAACCTACTTTATCTAATGTAGCAAACTCTCCTAAAAGTTCTGTCATATTTTTTGTTCCAAGATATAGGAAAGCATATTGAGTTTCAAACTCTTTTTCCTCTCCATCTACTGAAACAAGAGCTTTTTCTAAATATTCATTTCCTGAAAGCTCTTTTAATTGAGCATTTAGATAAATTTTTACCTTTTCATTTTCTTGTAAAAGTTTTAGTTGTTCCTCACTACATTTTAATTCACTATCAGTTACAAATATATTAATCTCTTTTGAAAATCTAGTTAAAAACATAGCTTCCTCTGCTATCTCCTCACCTTTTCCAAATAGAGAAACTGTCATATTTCTAGTGAAAGCCCCATCACAAGTAGCACAATATGAAACACCAGCTCCTAAAAATTCCTTTTCTCCAGGAATTTTTTTACCAGAATTTTTACCAGCTCCTAAAGCAACCACTACTGTTTTAGCTCCAACATTTTCTACATCTGTTTTTACAATTTTAGGGGTTGAATATATATCTATTCCTAAAAAAGTTCCCTCTAAAAATTCTACATTAAATCTTTTAGCTTGTTCTCTCATATTTTCAAGAAGTGCTTTTCCTGTAATCTCTTGAGGAAAACCAGGATAATTTTCTATTGAGTGAGCCATAGCCAAACTTCCTACATCTCTTTTTTCTATTACTAAAACTGATAAATTACTTCTTCCACCATAAATTGCTGCTGTAAGTCCTGCTGGTCCTCCACCAACTACAACTAAATCATAATTTTTCATCAATAACCTCCTTTAAATTATTCCTAGTGATGTTAAAAATATTCTTTCTTCTCCAATAGTGGTACTTTCAGTATGTCCACTATACACCACTGTTTCACTTGGTAATTTACAAAGTCTTCTTAGACTATTAAAAAGTTGTTCTCCGCTACTTTCTGGAAAATCATATCTTCCAAAACTTCTTCTAAACATTGTATCTCCAGATATTAAAATTTTATCCTCTTTATCAAAGAAACATTTAGAACCTCTAGTGTGACCTGGAGTATCTATAACTAAAAATTTTCCTATCATATCTCCATCTTTAATTCTTTTGAAAGAGCCTTTATATATAAAGTTTATTCCAAAAATATAAGTTGAATGATTTTTTGCTGGGTCCACTAAACACTCAGCATCCTCATCTCCAATAAATACTTTAGCATCTGGGTAAACTTCTTTTATAGCATTTAATCCACAAATATGGTCTGAATGTCCGTGAGTTAAAATAATATATTTTAATTCTAATTGATTTTCATTTATAAAATCTATAATTTTATCTATTCTTTCTCCTTCACAATCAAATAAATATGCTTCTTTATTTTCATCCCATAGAAGATAGCTGTTTGTCATAAATCCGCCAGTATAAAACCTTTTTATATTCATAAATTATTACCTCCATTTCTCTTCTTATTATATATCTTATCATTTTTTATATCTATTTTCAATTTTTAATATTTTTATCAGATTTTTTTCTAATATAAGTTGATATTTTTTTTCTAACATTATATAATATACATTATAATTAATATGGGTTTAATTTATGAAATATTTTAGTGAGGATATATAAATGAATAAAGATTACAACATAGGAGTTTTTGATTCTGGACTTGGTGGAATTACTGTCCTAAAGGAAATTTCTAGACTTTTACCTAATGAAAATATTATATACTTTGGAGATACAAAAAATGTCCCTTATGGAGAAAAAACAAAAGAGGAAATTCAAGCTCTTTGTGAAAGAATAGTAAGATTTCTATTTACTAATGGTTGTAAATTAATAGTTATAGCTTGTAATACTGCTTCAATAGCTGCTTATGAATATTTACATAAAATTTCTCCTATTCCTATTGTGGGAATAATTAATTCTGCTGTAGATTCTATTCCTTATAATACTTATAAAGAAATAGGAATAATAGGTACACCTTTTACTGTAAACAGTGGAGAATATCCTAGAAAAATTAAGGAAAAAGATGAAAATTTGAAAATATATTCTGTTGGATGTGAAAAACTTTGTCCTATGATAGAAAAAGGTTGGGAAAATTTTTCTGACAGAAGAGTTATACTAGCTGATTATATCACTCGTATTCCAAAATCAGCTGAAGCTTTACTTTTAGCTTGTACTCATTATCCTCTTATTCTTAATGATATCAAAGATATTTTTGAAGGAGATATTTTAGACCCAGGAGAAGAGTGTGCTAGAGAAGTATTTAGAACATTAAAAGCTAATAATCTTTTTAATCCGAAAAATGAAAAAGGAAAGATTGAATTTTATGTAAGTGGTGATAAAGAGATTTTTCAAAAGAAAGCACAAGAATTTTTAGGTTATGAAATAACTAGACTTTTTAAAGTAAATATTTAATAAAAATATATTTTATAAAAAAGCTGAGTAGCATTAAAAAAGTTTTACTCAGTTTTTTTATTAAAATTTTTTAATCTTATTTTTTTAATTTTTACTATTTTCAAGGTATTTTACTTTCTATCAAAAATTTATAATTTCCTAAACAATAAAAAGAAAAAGAAGCCCAAGCTTCCTTTTCTTTTGTCTTATATAATCTTTATTAAAATTTAGAAACATTATTCATATAGAGGAAATTTTAAACAAAGAGCTTTTACTTCCTCTCTTATTTCTTGAAGTTTTTCTACATTATTTATATTATCAACAACCTCTAATATAAATTTTGCAATTTGCTCCATTTCTTTTTCTTTCATTCCTCTAGTTGTCATAGCTGGAGAACCTATTCTTATTCCACTTGTTACCATTGGTTTTTCTGTATCATAAGGAATTCCATTTTTATTTACAGTAATTCCAGCTATTTCTAAAGCTTTTTCAACTTGTGCTCCTGTTAATCCTTTATTAGCTTTTACATCTATTAATACCATATGGTTATCTGTACCACCACTAACTATTCTAAGTCCTCCTTCTTCAAGAACTTTTGCTAAAACTTTCGCATTTTTTACAACTTGATGTTGATATTCTTTAAAGCTTGGTTCTAAAGCTTCTTTGAATGCCACAGCTTTAGCTGCTATTATGTGCATTAATGGTCCCCCTTGAATTCCAGGGAATATAGTTTTATTTATTTTTTTTGCAATTTCTTCGTTATTTGTCATTATAACTCCACCACGAGGTCCTCTTAGAGTTTTATGAGTAGTAGTTGTAACAACATCTGCATAAGGAATTGGACTTGGATGTTCTCCTGTAGCTACAAGTCCAGCTATATGAGCCATGTCTACCATTAAATAAGCTCCTACTTTATCAGCAATTTCTCTAAATTTTTTGAAATCTATAACTCTTGCATAAGCACTAGCTCCAGCTACTATTAATTTTGGTTTAACTTCCATAGCAATTCTTTCAACTTCGTCATAATCTATTAATTCAGTTTCTTTTGATACACTGTAAGAATATACATTGTAATCTTTTCCTGAAAAGTTTACATTTTTTCCATGAGTTAAATGTCCCCCATGGTCTAATCTCATTCCTAAAATTGTATCTCCAATATTTATTAATGCTTTGTAAACTCCCATATTAGCTTGTGAACCTGAATGAGGTTGAACATTTACATAATTTACATTAAATAACTTTTTTGCTCTTTCAATGGCTAATTTTTCTGCCACATCTACATAAATACATCCACCATAATATCTTTTATCTGGATATCCTTCAGCATATTTATTTGTCATTATACTACCTGCAGCTTCTAAAACGGATGGGGACACGAAGTTTTCAGAGGCTATTAATTCAATTCCTTCATTTTGTCTCTTTCTTTCTAGTTCAATTGCTTCAAATATTTCTCTGTCTGTTTCGTAAAGTTTTTCTAATTTTATCATTTGTGTCCTCCATTTTATCTTAAGCCTTAGGCTCTTTATTTTAGATTTTTTTATCTTATCATATTTCAAAAAAAAATAAAAGTGTTTTTTTAATAAAAACAAATGTTTTTTATTTTTGTTTATTATTTGTACATAGGAATTACTATTTATATATTTCCTTTTTTATCTAAAGATGTTATAATTTAAAATATTAAAGCTAATAATTTAAAACTATAAAAAGCTTGTAATAAAATTTAGGAGGATATATGAAAAAAGTTAAGTTTTTATACAATCCTTTTTCTGGAGAAAAAGAAATTGTTAAATACCTAGACTATATTATTTATTCTTATCAAAAAAAAGGTTATACTATAATTCCTTATAGAATTAGTTTTGATTCTAATTTAGAAAATGTTTTTGAAGATATTGATGAAAGTTTTCATCATATTTTAATTTCTGGTGGAGATGGAACTGTAAATGAAATTGTAAATATTATGAAAAGAAAAAATATAGATTTACCTATAGGAGTGATTCCAGCTGGTACAGCTAATGATTTTGCTCATTTAATCGGTATGCCTCAAAGTATAAGATATTCCATTGATATGATATTAAATAGCGAAGTTTCTACTGTAGATTTAGGAAAAGCTAATGGAAAATATTTTGTAAATATTTTTAGTTCTGGACTTTTTACAGATGTTTCTCAAAAAACTCCTACTGAATATAAAAATACTTTTGGAAAATTAGCTTATTATTTTACAGGAATAAAGGAATTACCTAAATTTAAAATGTTAGATTTAATGGTAAAATCTAAAGAGTATTCTTTTGAGGGAAGCTCTATTCTTTTCTTTGTTTTTAATGGTAGAACTGCTGGAAATTTTCAAGTGGCTCATGATTCCACAGTTGATGACGGTTTTCTTGATGTAATCATCATTCCTAAAGAAAATTTCTTAGAAAAATTATATATTCTCCCTCATTTAATGTTAAAAAATAATACCTCTTACCCAAAAGGTATTATACATTTTAAAACTGATGAGATAGAAATAGATGTTAAAAATAAAGGAGATTATACTACTGATATTGATGGAGAACCTGGACCTCATTTTCCTATAAAAATCACTTGTGAAAAAAATGGATTAAAAGTTTTAGGTTGGATATAAAAAACAAAAAAGTGAAGATTTTATTCTTCACTTTTTTATCAAATAAAAACTTCTATTCTTTTAAAAGCCACTCTATAACATTTACTCTTTTAATTCCATCATAATTAGAGTTTAGTAAAATTTCATCTAAAGTTATTAAATATTTAACATGATTATCTGTAAAGTTCAAATTAGGATTATATTCCTATTTTTTACAAAAATGAATATCTAAATAAAACAAAAAAGCTCTCAAGAAATTGAGAGCTTCTATCTGACCTTTTGAATCCAAACTTTAAAGTACCCAACGGGTATTTACATATATATTATAAGATATTTTTGTTAAAAAGTCAATATTTTTAGAAATCTACATCACTTTCTGATAATTTTGGGGCTTTGGCATCTTTTGGAGAAAGAATTGGATTTTCAATTCCCCAATTGATATTTAGCTCTTCATCATTCCAAATTATATTTCTATCAGCTTCAAAGTTATAATAGTTATCAGCTTTATATAAAAATTCTACATTATCAGTTAAAGTTAAAAATCCGTGAGCAAAACCTCTAGGGATTAAAAACTGTCTTTTATTTTCTTCTGATAAAACACAAGAAACCCATTTTTTATAAGTTTTAGAATTTTTTCTTAAATCTACAGCTACATCTAAAACTGCTCCTCTTACACATCTTATAAGTTTTGCTTGAGAAGCTTCTCCTTTTTGGAAATGTAGACCTCTTAAAGTTCCTTTTACTGCTGAAAAAGAATGGTTATCTTGTACAAAATTATAGAAAAGTCCAGCTTCTTCCATTTTTCTTTGTGACCAAGATTCAGTAAACCAACCTCTATTATCTCCAAAAACTTGTGGTTCTATTATAACTACATCTTCTATATCTGTTTTTATAACTTTCATTTTTTCTCCTAATATTTTATTTTATCCTCTGCTACTTTTAAAAGATATTGTCCATAATTTGATTTTCCATATTTTTTAGCTGCTTCTAAAAGTTTCTCTTTATCTATCCATTTATGTAAATATGCTATTTCTTCTAAAGAAGCTATTTGTATTCCTTGACGGTTTTCTATTGTTTTTATAAACTCTGTAGCTTCTGCTAGTGAATCCATTGTTCCTGTATCTAACCAAGCATAACCTCTACCTAAAGTTATTACATTTAATGTTCCATCTTCTAAATACATTTTATTTAAGTCAGTTATTTCTAACTCTCCTCTTTTTGATGGTCTTACTTTTTTTGCAAAATCTACAACTCTATTATCATAGAAATATAATCCTGTTACACAATAATTTGATTTTGGATGTTCTGGTTTTTCCTCTATTGATATGGCTTTTCCATCTTTGTCAAACTCCACTATTCCAAATCTTTCTGGGTCATTTACATAATAACCAAAAATTGTTGCTCCAACCTCTTTAGCTTCAGCTTCTTTTAAATGTTTTGAAAGTCCTGCTCCATAGAAAATATTATCTCCTAATATCATTGCACAAGAATCATTTCCTATAAATTCTTCCCCAATTAAAAATGCTTGAGCAAGTCCATCTGGTCTTGGTTGTTCTGCATAACTTAAAGAGATTCCATATTGACTTCCATCTCCTAAAAGTTTTTTAAAATTTGGTAAATCTTGTGGTGTTGAAATTATTAAAATCTCTTTTATCCCTGCTAACATTAGAGTTGACAATGGATAAAATATCATTGGTTTGTCGTAGACTGGTAAAAGTTGTTTTGATGTTACCATTGTAAGAGGGTATAATCTTGTTCCTGACCCTCCAGCTAATATTATTCCTTTCATAAACTACTCCCTTTGTAATAATTTTATAATTTTATTATACTTTATTATAAAATAAAAATCAATTACTATACTTTATTTTCCATTGACTAATATTAAAAAATATGATATACTTTATTTTTACAAAATGACTTAAAAGTCATTTTATAATTTGGAGGTAATAAATGAAAAAAACTTTTTTAATTTTAGGTATTGGAGCTATTCTTGCTCAAGGAGCTTATGCTAACAGTATTGGATTAGGATATGGAGTTACTAGTAAAGTTTTCAAAAGTGATGAACCTCATTATGTTTTACCCTTTGTAGATATTGAATATAATGGATTTTTTATTGATGGAGGAAAACCATATGGATTTGCTTTTGGATACAATTTAATTGAAGAGGATAATTATTCTTTCTCTATTTATGCTATTCCTTTTGGAGGATATAAAATAGAAGCCAAAGATATGGATGCAGGTTACAAAGGAATTGATGATAGAGATACTCAATTTATGGGTGGAGCTGAATTTTCTTATACTTTTATTCCATTTGAAGTTACTTCTTCTGTAGCTTTAGAATATGGAAAAGAAGGAGGAAATATTCATTTAAAACTTAATAAACCTTTCTATATTAATTCTCAATTTACTTTAGTTCCTAGCTTCAATTATACTTACTACAATAATAAAATGGTGGACTATTATTTTGGTGTAGATTCTCATGAAACTAAATACAATAGACCTGAGTCATATAATATTCATGGAGCTTATGATGGAAAAGCTGGATATACTTGTGGAATTGGATTACTTGGAAACTATCAACTGACTGAAAGTTTTTCTACAGTTGGATTTGTAGGAATAACTAAATTATCTAAGGAGTTATCTGATTCTCCTTTGGCTCATGATGATATTGTTACAGCTGTTGGTGGAGGAATTATTTATTCTTTCTAATTATAATTTAAATACAAAAAGGGTATTGCAAAAATTTACAATACCCTTTTTTATTATTTTTCTTTATATTCTGTTATTCTTACACTTGAATCATATTCTCTTTTATAATCTCTAAGTTCTATATATTTTATTTTTTGTTCTAATAAGAATATTTCTTTTTCTAAGATTTTAAATTTTTCATCTAAAACTAAAGCTTCTTTTTCTGTAACTTTTCTTAAACTAGTACTAAGTTTTTCAATTTCTAAAACTTTTCTATTAATTTCTTTTTCTTTTTCTAATAATTTCAAATTATTATTAGATATTTCTAAATATTGTTTTTCTTTTATAGAACTTTTATTTTTTACAGCTAAGTCACCATTTTCTAGGACCACTACTTCATTAGAACCTAAATTATATTTTGATAATAAAGTTGAATAAAAAGCTATTTTTTCTTTTATAATATCTAACTCTCTTAATAATATAGTTTTTTCTCCAGATAATAATATTTTTTCCTTTTCAACATTAATAGCTAAATTATTAGATACAATATAGCTTTCTAAATCTCTATAAATACTATTTCTTATTTTCCAAATTTCAAAAGATATTCTATCATACTCTTCTTTTTTCTTATTATTCATTTCAATAAACTTTCTATTTTCAATATCTTCTTCTATTCCTGTAAGAGCATTATTTAAAGCATCTAATCTTTCAGTATAATTTTCTTTTTTAAAGCTTTCTTTATTAGAGAAATTTTCATTTTTATTTAAGAATGAATCTATATAAAAATTAGAAAATTGTGCTTTTATATTATCTGTAATTTCTTTTTCTTTTGCACTATCTCCAATTTCTAAAGATACTATATATTGAGTTGGAATATATAAATAACTACTATCTGATACTAATCTATTTTTTACTTTTTCATAACTATCTTTCATTGCTATAGGAGTAACATTTATTTTAATATTATCTTCTATAGAATAATTTTTCTTTATATAATCTTGAATTAATTTTTCTATATTAAGAGGTGTTTTATCTGGATTTTGTCCTCTAGTTATCTCTTTATGAGAAAAAGAAATAACAAATTTTTCTTGAGAATATCCTATAGATGTAATTAAGAAAAATACTACTACAACTCCTAAATACTTTTTAAATGATTTAAAAAACTCTTTTAAAAATGCCATTAAAATTCCCATAAATAATCCTAATACAACTCCAGCTGCTAATATAAGTTTTGCTTTTGATTCTGAAACTACTGTAATAGGAGTAGCTTTTTTTAGCATTTCTCCATATTTTATTTTATTTTCTTGAAGTCCTAATTGATTAAATTCTTCTATAATCATATTATAATCATTTATTATATTTTTTATGCTATTTTTAATATATAAAATTTCATTTTCTGTTCCTATTTTTAAATTAATATTTTTTAACTCTAAAATTTTAATTTGATTTTTTATATTACTTATTTCATTTTGAAGTTTTATATTAGAATTAATAAGAGCTGAATAATACTCATCTTCCTCATTATTTTCTAATTCTAATTTTAATCCTTTAGGAATAGTTGTAGCTTTTTCTTTTATTTTTTGATTCTCTATAATACTTAAATAATCTTTTTGAACTTTTAATTTTTCATCTAATAATAATTTTAATTTATCTATTCTTCCAGTAGATATAGCTTTAAAAGAATCGGGATTTTTTACTATATTTGTTGCTTCTAAATAACTTTCAATTTTATTTATTTTTATATTTTCTAAATTTTTTATTTTTATTTGAATATCTCTATATCCAAATCCATATGATACATAAGAGATATTTGTCTTTAATTTTTCATTAATAACATTATCTAATATATCTCTATCTTTTTTTATTAGTTCTAAAATATCTTGATATTCACTAGTTGTATTATCTACTATACTAGTATCTATAATTTCAGCTCTATATTTAGATTCATATGTATTTTTAAACTCATTATTTAATCCTTGAATGTATTCTTCTAAAATTTTCTTACTAGTTTCTAAATCTCCTATTCTTAATTGAATTGAATAATTTTCTGGAATATAATCTATTGTTTCACCTTTTTTTTCAGCAAACTCCATTTGAGTCTTTATTTCTTGTGGAATTATACCAGAGATTTTAAATGCTTCTCTAAAATTATCCAAGCTTATATTTTCTTTTTCAGCTATTTTTTCTTTAATATAAACTTTTTCTAAAACATTTGGTGGTAATAAGTTTATTTTTTTATTTTTTAATTCTGGTGAATCTAATTTTATTATTACTGCAGCACTTTTTCCTGCATCTCTCATATATAGAGCTACTCCTAAAGATATAGCAGACACAATAATAAAAGTTACTAATATAGTTACTTTTTCTCTAACTAATATAGCTAAAAGTTCCATTAAATCAATTTCATCATCTTCTTGATGATAATTTTGGATTTCTTTTAATTGATAATCTTTATTTTCCATTTTATTCTCCTTGTATAATTATAATCTTGCATTTTATTATACTTCATTATATAAAAAAAAGCAATTATAATAATTATATCTCCAAATATCCCATATTCTTTCCAAAGAAGTTTTTACTTTCAATCTCTTTTAATTTTTGTTTGCTTGTATAGATAAAATCTTTATTTTTAAAGATTATGGTTTCCTCTTTAAAATCTAGAATTTCAATTAATTGGATATTAATAATAGTACTTCTATCTAATTTATAAAAGAAAGTTAGATTTTTTATTTTTTCCTCAATCTCATAAAAATTTTTCTTTACAGTAAAAGTTTCGGAATTAGTAAGATGAAACTCTGTTTTTCTGCTAATTCCAGAATAAGTTATATAATTTATATCTGAAAATTTATAAATTCCCTTTTTAAAAGTATCAGAAAGATAAAAACCTGTAAGCTGTCCTTTTTCTTTTGACAATCTCTCAATACTTTCTTCTATTCTAAAAATTTCTTTCCTTATAATACAATCATCTACCAATTTACTTAAAAAAAGCTCTCTCATTTTATGAATATCTTTTTCTCCAACCAGAGCTATTACATTTATATTATTTCTTTTATAATCAAGCAAATAATTTTCTAAATTTTCTATTTCTGAATCTATTATAATTATATTTATATTACTTAAATTTAGGTTTTCATCATCTAAACTTACATAATCATAAGGAAGAACCTCTTCTAAAAGGATTTTTAAATTTTCTTCTGCCTTTATTCCTATTTTCATATTACTTCAACTCCTTATAAAGAGTTTCTAATCTAAGTTTATTGATTATATTAGATATCTTATATGAAAAATCTAATAAAAAATTTCGTTCCCCTATTGTAAGTGGTTCATCTCCCTCTTTTATAAAAATAAGTGCTATCTCTTTATTTTTATTAAAACCAATTTTATAAGCATAGTTATAATTTTTATCCTTTAACATATCCGAAGATATAATATTTGTGTCCTGTGGATTTTCCTCTACATAATCATATATTTCTTTTTTATTAATAAGAATCTTTACAAAGACATCTTCTAAAGGAAGATATTTTTTTAATTCTTTACTTAAAAATTTTTCAAAATCCTTTATGTTATCAATTAAACATAAACGATTATAAATCTCCTCAATAGGTTTATTTTCTACAGCCATTATTTTATTTATTATAACTGCATAAAAATCTAATAATAGAAATACACCTAATATAATAGCTGACTGTGAAATACTTTTAAAATAAAATAAACTTATATAACTTAGTGTAATAACAATAGAGTAAAGCATAGTTCTTAAAACATTTCTACTATAAATTTTAAAAGTATAAAAAACTAAAACCCAATAAACACAGAAAATCTCCATTATATCAATGAAATATCCTAAATTTTCAAATCTTGGGAATAACTCTTTTGAAAATTCCAATAAAAAATATGTTATCCACAATACTGCCCAAGAAAGTATATTTTCTTTTTTTATTTTATTTTTATAAGTCATAAAAGTAATTAAAAAAACAAAGAATAAAACTCTAGTTAAATCTATATATTTTCTTGCAAAGGATAACATTTTTAGAAAAGTTATATGTCCATTTAAAAAATAAACTAAAACTTGTGGAGAGCATATTATCAAACCTATTATAAGGTTATATAAATATATAAATCCTAAAATAAAAAATATAACTCTTTTTAATTTTTTAAATCTTTTAGGGAAAATATTTTTTAAACAATAAAAAATAAGCATAAATAATAAAAGTCTTGTTACAAAGAAATCTATAAAAATTAATATATTATTACTTGGGTCAATTCTCAATCCAAAAAATATTTTTAAAGTTACTAGAAAAAACATAAAATTAAGAGTATTTTTCTTTGGAAGTTTTTGCTTTGTATTCATATATAAATATATATTAAAACCAATTAGACAAAGAGTAAGTATATTTAAAAATCTCTCTTCCATTTGAGAAAAACTTACTCCCTCTAAATTTAGATAAACTTTTTCCCAATCTTTTTCTTTGGTCAAATGAACTTCATCAGTATCTCCTAAATAACTTCCCTCTACTAAATATTCTCCATTAGGAACATTATAAAAAATACTTCCATTTAGAATATTAATCTGTTTTACTGTAGGATTTTCTACTATATCATCTAAATTTTTTAAAGTATATTTTCCTATGTTTGAACTTAAAATCTCAAAGTTTTTAATTTTTGGAACAATGTATATAAAATCCTTTTGAGATTTAGAAAGCTGTAATACAAAAATAGAAATTATAATTGTTAAAATAACTATAAAACTTATTTTTTTCTTTTGAGCTGTTATGTCCTTATAATACAAAATATCATTCCTTTCTTTTTTTGTCATATATTAAATTATAATTTATAAACTAAATTCTGTCAAAATAAAAAGAAGTATAAAATTTAAGAATTGATGTATAAAATTTTAAAATTCAAGTAGTTTTTAATTTTTTTATTATTTTTTTTGATATGATACCCTAGTAAAATAAAGTTTAAATTTTAAAGGAGATTCAATGAAAATCAAAAGAAAATATATAAAAAATCCTCTATTTCAAGTTGCTCTTGTATTACTTTTAACAAGTTGTGGAGGAGGGGGTGGTGGAGGAAGTGCTGCTCCTGTTCGTGATAACAATATGAGACCTGTCATCCTTCCAGAAAGAAAGCCTAACTTAGGAGCAAATCCCGAAGTAAATCCCGATAAAGATATTCATGAAGTAAATGGAATTATTTTTGGAAAAAGTTTACCATCTAATCTTACATATTCAAATCCTGATATTAAACCTGTAGCACATGATGGAAAAGGATTGATGGTTGGTATTCTTGATAGTGATTTTGTAAAATATAAAGATAGAATTGCAAAAACATATGGGGATAAAGGTGTAGAAATTGACTTTTTACCAAAGGGAAATGACCATCACACTTACCATGGTGAAGGGGTATTAGATACATTATTACAAGGAATAGCCCCTAAAGTTGTAGCAAGTAGTTTAAGTGAAAATGATAATGGAAATAATGTTATAAGATACCGTCTTGAAGACTATAAAAAGATTTTAGAAAAAATGAAAGAAAATGATGGAGATGGTCCTAAAAAATTAAAAGTCTTTAATCAGTCTTGGGGAAGTAGTTTAAGCTATAGAGATGAAATAAATTTCTTTGGAGATAAAGATAAACTTACTGGAAAAGTAAAATTAAATGAAGAAAAAAGAAATACTATTTATAGAGCTTTTTCTTCTGTTAAAACTGGTGATGTTAATAGAGAAATTATCCCATCTGGAAAAGAGGCTCTTAATTTTTATGAAGAGGCTATAAGAAATGAAAATGCTCTTTTTGTATGGGCTAATGGAAATTATGATAGTAATGGAAATGTTATTTATAATGGACAACTTCAATCAGCAGCTCCTCTTGTAAAAAGTTCTTTAGAAAAAGGTTGGATATCTGTAGTAGGTGTTGATGGAAAAAATAATAATAAAGATTATAATGCTCATTTGGCCTATGCTGGAGCTGTAAAAAATTGGGCTATAGCTGCTCCTGGAGAATCTACTCTTAATTATGAAGGAAAAAGTCATATTGGTTCATCTTTTGCTGCTCCTAGAGTTAGTAATGCAGCTGTACAAGTGGCTAGTAAATTTGATTGGATGACAAATAATGATGTTAGATTAACTTTATTTACAACAACTAATAAAGTTGGAGTTGGAGATAAAGAAACAGAAGAAAATAGATATAAAGATTATGAACCAACAGAAAGTCATGGTTGGGGAGTTTTAAATCTTCAAAGAGCTTTAAAAGGACCTGGAGCTTTTTTAGAAAAAATATTGAAAACTGATAATTTTACTGCAAATATTCCAGAGGGAAAAACTTCATATTTTGAAAATAATATTTGGGGAAATGCTGGATTAAAAAAGCTTGGACAAGGAACTTTAGTTCTTACTGGAGAAAATACTTTTAGTGGAAAAAGTAAAATTGAAAATGGTTCTTTAGAAATATATAAAAAACATTATTCTGGAATTGATATTGAAAAAAATGGAACTTTAGTTTTACATAATAATGCTTCTGTTGGATTTGGAGATTTATATATTCCTAGTGTTGTTACAAATGGTGGAACATTAAATATTGTTGGAAAAGAAGCATATATTGAAAACTATAAAAATGACAGTGGAAAAATTAATTTAAAAGAAAACTCTCATTTAAATATAAAGAAAGCTGATATTGAAAATTTACATGTAAATGTTTATTCTGAAAATTATGTATCTCCAAAGGAGAAAAAAGTTGAATTAATAAAGGCTGAGGAATTAGTTGGAAATATTAAAGATGTTGAAATAAATGGAATGAGAAAAATATCTTTAGATAGAGAAAATAATAATTTAGTAGCTAGTATTTCAAGAGAAAATGCTGTTGAATATTTAGGAAATGCTCCTACTAATTCAAAAGATACTGCTAGAAAAATTGAAGTTACTTTAAAAGAGTTAGATGAAAAATATAATAATGGAAGCATTAGTGAAGATGAAAAAGAATTAGGAAATGGAATTCTTTCTATGTCTATTGACAAATTTAAAAATGCCACAGAAATAGCTTCAGGAGAAATTTATGCTTCTGCTCAAGCTTTAAGTTTTATACAAGCTCAAAATATAAATAAAACTTTATCAAATCATCTTGCTAGTTTAAATGATTTCTATAATAGTGATTATGAATGGCAAGGTTGGTCTATTTTCCAAGGCTCTAGTGGAAAATTAAAAGAAGATGGATATATTTCTGCTGATACAAAAATAAATGGTGGACATTTTGGAATAGATAGAAGAGTTGGAAATAACCAAGTTGGAGTTGCTATGTCTTATGGAAAAGGATATGGAGATTTTGAAAACTATGGTGGAAAATATAGAAGTGACTCTATTGGAATCTCTATTTATGGAAAAGAATATTTTGCTGATAACTTCTATGCTTTAGGACGTATTGGTATAACTCATTTTGATACAACAGTTAACCGTGCTTTACTTACTAGAAAAGGTGATGTAGAGTTTGGAAAAATAAAACATAGTGATAATATGGTTTCTACTTATCTTGAAGTTGGAAAACATTTTGAATATATTACTCCTTACATAGGATACTCTATGGATTATTTAAGAAGAGGGGATTTTAATGAAAGTGGTGCATCTTGGGGTATTGTTGCTGATGATAAAGATTACTTTAAACAAAATCTAATCTTTGGATTACAAGGAGAACAAAAGATTTCCGATATTACTTTCAATTACCATTTATCACAATTAGTTAATATTGGAGATAGAGATTTAAG
Organism: Fusobacterium perfoetens ATCC 29250; assembly: GCF_000622245.1. Taxonomy (NCBI): domain Bacteria; kingdom Fusobacteriati; phylum Fusobacteriota; class Fusobacteriia; order Fusobacteriales; family Fusobacteriaceae; genus Fusobacterium; species Fusobacterium perfoetens. The sequence continues at coordinate 26,178 of NZ_JHXW01000005.1, forward strand.
CTTTAAGGGACATTTTACTGATGGAAAAACTACTCATACTTTCAGAGGAATTAACCAAGTTAAAAATACTAGTTGGATAGGTACAGGAGTTACTAAAGAATTTACTGAAAACTTTGGGGTTTCTGTTAATCTAGATATTAGATTAGAGGAATTTAAAAGTGCTGATACTGTTTATTCAACAAAAATGTATTTCCGTTTTTAATTGGGAGTATAAATGAAAAAAGAAATTAATTTTTATTACTCTGTAATTAAAAAAGGAAGGAACAAAGGAGAATTAAACACACTTAAAACACAAATCAAATATACAATTAGGTTTATTTTACTCTACCAACATGCTAAAAAATTGGCTAATTTCATCATTAGTCATAAATATTTAAAAGATGAAGTTTACAGATATCCTGTACTTTGTAGTAAAATCCATAGACCTTACCTTACTAATAGTTTAAATACTAGAGAAAAGGTTGATTCTATAATATCTTCATATTCTTTATTAGATAAATTATTCTCTCAAAATTTATTAAAAGATATTTATAGAAATGGAAATTTAGAAATTTGTTCTTTTACTGGAAAAGATGGAAATTTATTTAAAATTATTTTAAAACTTTATCCTAATTATGATAAAGAGGGTGAATTTACTTTAATTTGCTATAACCATCTTGATAAACCTTTGGCTAAACTTACTTTTGGATTTCATAATAATGAAATTATAATTGGAGGTTTACAAGGTTTAGAAAAAGGTGAGGACAAAGAATTAATAAAGGAAGCTACAAAAAATATGTATGGACTTTTTCCAAAGAAATTACTTCTTGAAATACTATATTTCCTATTCCCAAACCACACCAAAATAGGAGTTGGAAAAAACAAACATATTTACTTTTCTATAAGATACAAACATAGGAAAGAAAAGAAAATACATGCTGATTATGATAATTTTTGGGAAAGCATAAATGGCATTAATAAAAATGGACTTTGGTTACTTCCAAGAAATATAGAGAGAAAAAATCTACTAGAAATACCTGTTAAAAAACGTTCTCTCTATACAAAAAGATTTACCCTTTTAGAAGAGATTAAAAATTCTGTTGAAAATTTAACTAATTAGAAAAATAGGAGATAATGCAATTTTATGCAGTATCTCCTGTTTTTTTATAAAAATTTATTTAACGTTTTTATACTTTCCTATTATTGTAGCCTCATCTAAAATATGCCCTTCCATTGCTTTATAAAGTTCATTTAGATAGAATCCATTTTCTAAATCTAATTCTTTATCTAAAGCATATAAAGTGAAAGTATAATCATGCTCTTTATCTGGAGGAGCTGGCCCACCAAAATGAGAAGCATCTGCTTTTGATAATCCTCCCATTGAAGATATCCAACTGTTAACTCCTTGGATAATATCTTTATTTTCTAAACTTGCATTCTCTTCTAATTTATTTAAATCTCCTGGAATAATTGCTGTCCAATGTATCCAAGTAAATCCTGTAACTGGTATAGCATCATGGTCTATCATTACTAAAGCATATGATTTTGTTCCTTCTGGTGTATTTTTCCACTCTAATGGTAAAGAAAGTGATGGCATTCCATTAAGTTTTTCTGTTCCATGAACTCCATATTTTTCTAAAATATATCCATTTTCTATCCCTTTACTAATTAATTCTAATTTTTTCATAATTGTATACCTCCTGTAGTTTTCTTTTAGGATATCATATTATTCATCTTTTGTGAATAACTGACTTTTTTGTAAGTATTCTATCCCTAGTTCTTGAGTTTTTGCAAGAATTGGAATTAACTTCCAACCAAAGTCTGTCAATCTATATTCTGTATGTTTTGGATATTCTAAAAATTCTATTTTTTCTAAAACTCCATATTTTATCAATTCATTTATATGTTGAATTAACATTTTTTCATTACAGTTTAGTATATCTTTTTTTAAATCTGTTAGCCTTTGATTCCCTAATCTAGCTCTCCATACTATCATAGGTGCCCATTTTCCTTTTAAAATATGAAATATTAGTTCAAGTGGACAAGTAATCTCTCTCATTAAATCTCCTTTATTTATAGTTTATTTTTATTATATCATAAAATTTTATTAGTTATAAAAAATATTCCTTTTATGTATATTTACTAATTTAAGATAAAATAAAACATATGTATTTTAAAAGTTAAGGGGTAAATATATGAGTAACAGATTAATGATTTATGACAAAAGCTATATTGAAACTGTAAGTATTTTAAAAAGTAAGAGAAAGAAGATGTATACTCAAAAAGAATTTGCTAAATTGCTTGGAGTAACTCAAAAGACTATAAGTTATTATGAAAATTGTCAAAGTGAATTAAATTTTAAATTATTTATTAAAATATGTCATCTTTTACAAATAAATTTCTTTTTAGATTTTTCAAAATTATTTTTAAATGAATATAGTAAATCTAATAAATAATATTCTAAGTTGGTATATTTAAAAGAATTTATTAAAATAATCTTAGCTTAGAAATATTTTATCAGGGAGGATATTATGGAATTAAAAAATTGTTTGGTAAAAGCTAGCTTTATGACTTCTAGTAGAAGTAAAATTTGTTCAGAGGGAATTATTTTTAAGAATGAAAATGAATTGGGAATAATTTTGCCTTTGATTGATATTGATTTTGATAGGGAATATTTTACTTGTGTGGAAATTGAGGGAATTAATTATCCTAGAGAATTTGAATTTTCTTTAAGAAAAGATATTGTTATTTTGAAAAATGAAAATTTAATGTATGTTCCTTTAGATGAAATTTATTTTTATAACTGTATCATTCATAAGGAGAAAGTCTATACTAAAAAAGAGCTAGCAAATATAGTTTATTGTACAGAAAATGATTTTACTAAAAATCCTAATGAGCTTTTAAAATTAAAACAAAATAGAGAGGTGATAGTGGATTATAGAAGTATTGTGGATATTTTAGAAGATATGTAAAGGGGGGAATGTGGAAAGAAGGTGCTTTTATGAGAGGCACCTTCTCTTCGATTTTACAATATATAATCCATTTCTTTTAATTGTTTTTCTAAATTTTTTATTCTAGTATTTACATTATTTTTTGTAATTCTATATTCATCTTCTTTTATAAAATCTATTAATTTTTGGCTTACTTCTGGAGAATAGTGACTTTTATCTCCATAATTATCAAAATTATGTGTAATTTCTTTAACATCTTGGAAATCATAAATTTTTACATTTTTGTATTTTGAAATATCTTCTACTAAAAATTTTTTAAATGCCATATATTTTTCTAATGTGTTTTCTTTTATCATATTTTGAAATGCTAAAATAGAATATGGTGGAAAAAATAATATTATATTTTTATCTTTATTTTTTTCTAATATTGTTTTTAAATTTTGATTATAATTTTCTTCCATTTCTTTTGAATAATTTTCTAAATTTAAATCTTCTTTTAACTTTATATTTAAAATTTTTTCTCTTTTTAAAACTTCAGCTTTTGAATATTTATATTGATATCCTAATTTAAATTTTTCTTCTACTCTATCTTTATATTTAAAATTATATAATACTAATTTTAAACTCTGTTTAAATACACCTATATTACTTAAATATTTCCAATTATCTTTTAAAGTTAATTTTTCTTTATATAAATGTTTAGGCATTTCAACATTAGCTTTAACATCTCCAAATCCCCATAAATCTATTCCTATCATAATATTTTTTATTTTAAAATTATCTATGCTATCTAATACAAACTTTATATCTTCCTGATTTGCACTACTCATTGTTAACTTTACTATATCATAATTTAACATTTTTTTTATATAATTTTCATCAAAGTTTCTTGTTATAGAACTTCCTATTAAAATACTATCAAAATTTCTATTTCTTATTAAACCTGCATTCAAATATCTTTCTTCACTTCTAAAATATCCTATTTTATATAACTTTGGTATCCTATATTGTTGAAGAGGGTCTATTATATAATTAAAAGTTATAAAACTTCCTATTAAAAAAATTATAATTAATATTCTTATATAAAATTCTTTTTTTGATTTTAACATATTTTTTCCTTTCTTTTAAAAATTAAAATATAAAAATGTTGATATTCTATTCATAAAAATTAAACTCATAGAAATATAAATACCTATTTCATACTTGGAAAATCTTGTTTCTTTCTTTAAAATAGAATTTTTAAAAATTAAACTTAAAATTATAGAAAAAATTAATATCAAAAAAATAACTTTATTTCCTAAATCATTATATATAAAAGTTTTATAATTTATACTTAAAAAATTAAAAATACTTTTTATATCAAACATTCCTCTTATTACTTTTATTGCCACATCTAGTGTTTCTGCTCTAAAGAATACCCATAATAGATTTACATAGTTAAATGTTATAAACCAACCTATTAATTTATTCATTTTTCTTCCTGAGGATTTCCACATTCTATGGATTAATATTCCTAATCCATGTAGTCCTCCCCAGATTATAAAATTCCATCCTGCTCCATGCCATATTCCACTTGCTAAAAATATTATCAATAGATTTATTAATGTCCTTCTTTTTCCATGTCTATTTCCTCCCAATGGGATATATAGATAGTTCATCATAAATCTTCCTAATGTCATATGCCATTTTTGCCAAAATTCTTGTATATTTGTTGATTTATATGGGGAATTAAAGTTTATTGGTAACACTATATTAAACATTAATCCTATTCCCATTGCCATATCACAATATCCACTAAAATCAAAATATAATTGCATTGTATATGATATTGATGTTAACCATGCTTCTATAAAGTTTAAACTTTCCATCATATCAAAGCCTGCATTGGCAAATGAAGCTATTGAATCGGCTATTATTACTTTTTTCGCTAGGCCTATTGAAAATAGATATAATCCTCTATTCATATTCTCATAGTTAATTAATTTATTTTTTTCATTTTCAAATTGTGGTAACATTTCTGTTGGTAATACTATTGGTCCTGCTATTAATTGTGGAAAAAATGTTACAAATAGTGAATAACTTAAAAAATCATATCGTAAATTTTTTCTATAATAACTATCTATTACAAATGACAGTTGTTGGAATGTAAAAAATGATATTCCAAGTGGTAATAATATATGTAATAATGGAATATTTGTTTTAAAAATATAATTTATATTTTCTACAAAGAAATCATAGTATTTATAATATCCTAATATTCCTAAATTAAATACTACTCCTAAGATTAGTAAAGATTTTCTCTTAAGATACGACCCCCCCCCCATTTATATTTTTACTACTCATCATATTTCCAATAAAATAGTTTACTAATATTGAAACTACTATTAATATTGGATATTTTTTGTTAAAATATGAATAAAAATAAAGAGAGGCTATCACTAGCCATCCTTTAGCTATATTACATTTTCCAAATCTATTTAAATTAAAATATACTATTAATACTATTGGTAAAAATAGAAATATAAATTCATATGAATTAAATAACATTGTTACTCCTTATCTATTAACACTTTTAATTTTTTTATTACTTTTTCTGTTCTAATTTTAGCCCCTTCTTTATTTAAATGATATATTGTATCATAAAAATACTTATCTTCTAAATAATAATTTTCTATTTTATCAGAAAAAGGAGTTTTATTATTTTTCATTTTTTTTTCAATTTCTTTTAATGTTTTAATACTTAAATTAGCAGAAGAGTTCTGCAACACTGGTGGAAAAAAGAATACTATTACTCCATTTTTTTCTAATTTAATTTTTTCTTTATAAAAAAATGTTAATATAGAATTATCTATCTTTTTCATAAATATTACTTGACCTTTTAAATTATTAATAATAGGAAACTTATAGTGCTCTATATAATCTCCATTTTTATTATATCCTCTTCTATCATAAACAAAAATTTTACCATATAATTTATTAGATATTCCTGAATTTATTTGATTTAAAAAATAACTTTTTATATTTAAAATACAATAATATATTTCTCTTATTGTAATATTTTTTATTGATTTTCTATATTTTATAATATCTAATAAATCTATTCCACCATATCCTTTACTATCATCTGAAAAATGATTATATTCTGGCATTATTATTAATATATCATCTTTTTTTAATTTTTTACTTATTTCTTTTAATGAAAATCTCATTCCAAAGCCAGCTCTTGTTCCTGCATTAATAACAGTATACTCATTAAATTCTTCTTTTATTAAATTACTATTAAATCCAAACCCAACATTACTTCCACCTAATAAAACTATTTTTTTCCCTTCTTTATTTAATAATTTCATTTTATCTATATGACCTAAAGAATAAGAAGTTTCTATATCTGGAATAATATAAAACAATATCCCAAATAATATTGTTACATATATCATTCCTACTAAAGGAATAAATAATAGTGTCTTATAAAAATATTTTTTAGCCTCTTTATATATCATCATCTCAATAATATTTTCTCCTTTTTAAAAATTAAAATATAAAAATTCTGCTTTAGAATTTAAATATAATATAGAAAAAAATATGCATATTCCTACTAAAAATATATTTTTATTTTTTTCTTTAAAATTGATTAATTTTTCATAACTGTTTTGTAATTTAATTACTAATATAATTAAAATTAATATTATAATTCCCTGAATTAACAGTTCCATAACTGAAAAATTATATGCTCCATATTTTAAAAATTTAATTGGCAATACCCCTTTTATTCTAACAGGTAAATATAAATTAGAAATATCAAACATTCCTCTTATTACTTTTATTGCTCCATCTAGTGTTTCTGCTCTAAAGAATACCCATAATAGATTTACATAGTTGAATGTTATAAACCAACCTATTAATTTATTCATTTTTCTTCCTGATGATTTCCACATTCTATGAATTAATATTCCTAATCCATGTAATCCTCCCCAAATTATAAAGTTCCATCCTGCTCCATGCCATATTCCACTTGCTAAAAATACTATCAATAGATTTATTAATGTTCTTCTCTTTCCATGTCTGTTTCCTCCTAATGGAATATATAAATAATTCATCATAAATCTTCCTAATGTCATATGCCATTTTTGCCAAAATTCTTGTATATTTGTTGATTTATATGGAGAATTAAAGTTTATTGGTAATACTATATTAAACATTAATCCTATTCCCATTGCCATATCACAATATCCACTAAAGTCAAAATATAATTGCATTGTATATGATATTGATGTTAACCATGCTTCTATAAAGTTTAAACTTTCCATCATATCAAATCCTGCATTGGCAAATAATGCTATTGAATCGGCTATTATTACTTTTTTTGCTAATCCTATTGAAAATAAATATAATCCTCTATTCATATTTTCATAGTTAATTAATTTATTTTTTTCATTTTCAAATTGTGGTAACATCTCTGTTGGTAATACTATTGGTCCTGCTATTAGTTGTGGGAAAAATGTTACAAACAGTGAATAACTTAAAAAATCATATTGTAAATTTTTTCTATAATAACTATCTATTACAAATGATAGTTGTTGGAATGTAAAAAATGATATTCCAAGTGGTAATAATATATGTAATAGTGGAATATTTGTTTTAAAAATGTAGTTTATATTTTCTACAAAGAAATCATAGTATTTATAATATCCTAATATACCTAAATTAAATACTACTCCTAAAATTAATAAAGATTTTCTTTGAATATATGATTCTATTCCTTTCTTATTATTTAACATATTTCCAATAAAATAGTTTACTAATATTGAAACTACTATTAATATTAGATATTTTTTGTTAAAATATGAATAAAAATAAAGAGAGGCTATCACTAGCCATCCTTTAGCTATATTACATTTTCCAAATCTATTTAAGTTAAAATATACTATTAATACTATCGGTAAAAATAGAAATATAAATTCATATGAATTAAATAACATTATTACTCCTTAAATTTATTTTTTAATTTTTCCAAAAAATTTATTATGTATTTTTCTTTAAATAACAGTAATGATATTGAATAAGCAATTCCACCAAATATTATTGAAAAAATCAAATTTATTGTTAAATTGGAAGAAAAATTTTTTATATAGTATACTACTATTCCCATAAAAGTACTTGAAATTATTATTTTTACTAGATTAAAAATCGATATTTTTATTTTTTTAAAAATATCCATACAAAATAAAATTCTTACAATTATTGCTATAACCTCTGTTATAATTGTTGCTATTGCTGCTCCTAATGCTCCTATTTTAGGAATATATAATAAATTAAAAATAAAATTTAACAATGCACCTAATACAACTGACAAAGAATAAACCTTATCTCTTTTATTTGCTACCAAAGTTATACTTCCTGTTGAATAAGCTATTCCCATTACCAAAATTAAAATCGAAAAAACTTTCATTACTGGTATACTATTTAAGAAATCAGTTCCAGCAAATACTTTTACTATTATATCTGAAATTAGAAACATTCCTATAGTTATTGGTGTTGAAAATAAAAGAATTATTTCTATTCCTATAGTTGCTAATTGATAATATTCCTTTTTTTTATTTTGACCTAATAAATTACATAACCTTGGATATAATACAGCTACAATTGTAGTGGTTAATACTATTGGTATTTTTCCAAATTTCATTGCAAATGAGTAATATCCTAATTCTTTCACCCCAACTATATTCTTTACCATTATAGAATCTAAATGGTGTGCTATACTTGCTGATAAAACACTAAAAAATAAAACAAATAATGGTTTCAAATGTTTACTTATATCTTTAATTTTTATTTTTTTTAAAACAATATATTTTTTTAAATTTAAAATATTTAATAAATTTGAGCCAACCAAAGAAAAAATTACAATAAAAACATATATATACATATCATTTTTAGAATTTATAAAAAGCAGTATAGATATAGCGGATAAAAATTTAAAAAATAAATTTCTTTTTGTTATATATTCTTGATTTTCTATTCCTATATAAAACCATTCAACTCCTATAAAATTAAATATTATATTTAATAAATATATCATAGAAATCTTTTTTATAATGATATCATCCATAAGATATTTTATATTTATTAAATAAATAATTATACCTATAATAGTAGTTATCAATAAAATAAAAATTAACTCTAGTACTATTGAAGATAATTTTTCTCTATCTTCTCTATATAATGCTACTTCTCTCTTTCCATAAGTATCAATTCCTAAGTTTATAAATAATAAAAAATATGCTACAATAGCTTCCACATATTGAATTTTTCCTAAATTTTCTGGTCCTAATTTTTTTACAACTATTGGAAAAATAAAAATTGTAAAGCCTAATGTAAAAAAATTTCGTAAAAAAAACATTATAAAATTATGTTTTAGGCTCTTTACTTTCATTCTTCTCCTTTTTTATTTAATTATTCCTAAACAATCATACACTTTCTTTTCTTTTAATACTTCTATATTTTCTTTAAATTCTTTATGTCCTTGTGCTAATACTAAATAATCTGCTTTCTCTATTGTTTCCTTAAAACTATAAAGTTCAAAACCATGACTTTCTTTTTCTCTTACATTTGGTTCACAAGCTATTACTTTATACCCTTTATCTCTTAAGATTTCAGCTATTTCCATTGCTGGTGATTCTCTTAAATCATCTATATCTGGTTTATAAGCAAGTCCTAATACTCCTACTGTTAATGATTTATCTCCTTTTAATATTTCATCTACTTTATTTACTATGAATCTTGGTTTAAAATCATTTATAAGTCTTGCTTCTCTTATTACATTTGCTTCTTTTGGAAATTTTTCTACAATAAACCATGGGTCTACTGCTAAACAATGTCCTCCAACTCCTGCTCCTGGTGTTAATATATTTACTCTTGGATGTTTATTTGCTAATTTTATTAATTCAAATACATCTATTCCTAATTTATCACAAATTACAGAAAGTTCATTAGCAAAAGCTATATTTACATCTCTAAATGTATTTTCTACAAGTTTACACATTTCTGCTGTTATATCATCAGTTATATAACAAGTTCCTTCTTTTACCATTGCATCATATATAACTTTTGTGTATTCTCCTGCTTCTCTTCTTTCTGCTCCAATTATTCTATCATTATGTTCTAATTCATAAAGAATTCTTCCTGGTAAAACTCTTTCAGGACAATGAACTGTCATAAATTTTTCTCTTGATATTTTTGATTCTTTTTCTAATATATCTGTCATTAATTTTGTTGTCATTGGTGGTACTGTTGATTCTAATATTACAAGATTATTTTCTTCTAATACTGTTGCTACTTCTCTTGCTCCACTTTCTACATAAGATAAATCTGCTATTTTTTCTTCATGTTCTTTTTTAAATGGAGTTGGTACAGAGATTATAAATACATCTGATTTTTCTAATTTGTCTGTTGGTATTAATCTTCCACTATTTATAGCTTCTTCAAATGCTTCTTGTAAATCTGGCTCTACTATATGAATATGTCCACCTTTTAAAGTTTCTATTACTTTTTTATTTACATCAAATCCATTTACTGTAAATCCTGCTCTTGCAAAAGCTATGGCCGTAGGAAGTCCTATATACCCCATTCCTAATATTGTGATTTTTAATTCTTTTTTTCTTGCTTTTTCTAATAATTCTTCCATCTTTTCCCTCTTTATATATTAAATTATTTGCTAACACTTTCTAAATATTTTCTTATTCTTTCTGATGTTTTTCCATCACCATATGGATTATTAGCTTTTGACATTTTTTCATATAATTCTCCCTCTAATAATTCCATATATTTTATTACATCTTCATATTTTGTTCCAACCAATTTAGCTGTTCCTGCTTCTATAGCTTCAGGTCTTTCTGTTGTATCACGAAGTACCAATGTAGGTTTTCCTAAACTTGGAGCTTCCTCTTGAACTCCTCCTGAATCTGTCATTATATAATGTGCTCCATCCATTATTGCTATAAACTCTAAATATTCTAATGGTTCTATTAAAATTTTTCTTTCAAAAGTATCCAATACTTTATGTACCACTTCTCTTACTAATGGGTTTAAATGCATTGGAAACACTAAATATAAATCATCATGTTTCTCTAAATAATCTCTTACTGCTTTAAGAGTTTCTTCCATTGACTTTCCCCAATTCTCTCTTCTATGCATTGTAATTAAAATATATTTCTTATTTTCTACACCATATTTTCTTTTTATAAATTCTATATCTTCACTTTTATTTTTCTTTACCCAATAAAGTGCATCTATTACTGTATTTCCAACTTTTAAAATTTTATCCTTTGGATAATTTTCTTTTAAAAGATTTTTTACATTTACATCTGTTGGAGCAAAATGAATACTTGTTATATTTCCTACAAGTTTTCTATTAGCTTCCTCAGGAAATGGCGAATAAATATTTCCTGTTCTAAGTCCTGCTTCAATATGTCCTACTGGTATTTGATTATAAAATCCTACTAAAGCTCCTGCTAAAACTGATGTTGTATCTCCTTGAACTAATATATAATCAAAATTTTCTTTTTTTACAATCTCATCAAGTTTAATTATAAGTCTACCAGTTAATTCTGATAACCCTTGTCCTTGTTTCATTATTTGTAAATCATAATCAGGAGTTATTCCAAAAAGATTTAATACTTGATAAAGCATTTCTTTGTGTTGTCCTGTTACTACTGCTTTTACATCTATTCCATTATTTTTTAATTCATGATATACAGGAGCCACTTTAATTGCTTCTGGTCTTGTTCCAAATATTAATCCTACTTTCATTGTTAAATTTCTCCTATTTTAAAAATACTTGTTATTATATATTCTTTTTTATTTTCTATATTTTTTATTTCTAATTTTTTAACTAAAATTTCTTGATTATATCCTAAAGAAATATAAGCATCAACTATATTAACTTCTATTTTATCTTTTGTTTCTATATTTAATACTATTTCATTATTATTTAATGATATTTCTTTCTCAGAAATCTTATTAATAGTTTTTATTTCACTAGAAAATATCCAACTAATTATAAACTTATCTGTATTTTTTATAATATCTTTTACTTCTATTTTTTTAAAATCTTTTTCTAAGTTTATTTTTCTTATATGTTCTTTTTTATTCTTTAGAATATTACTTCCTTTTATAAAAAAATTATCTAATTCTTCTTTTGTTTCAAAGAGGTTTTGTGAAGAATTAATCCATCTAAAACTTCCTATTTGTTTACTTTGGTCTTCATTTAAATATACGGTATTATGAGATAAAGTTCCTCTATAATATTTTCTTTTATTTATATCTATATTATAATTATATGTTCCAGAATCAATTAAAATTTCTTTTCCATTTAACATTAATTCCATTGCCATTCCGTCAGAATGTGAATGATAAATTTGTTTTTGATTATGAATAAAAAAATAATTTTCTTTTTGTCTATAAACAAAATACTTTCCAATATTAAAAATATTTTGTTTATCTATTTTTTCATATTCTTCTTTATTATTTAGTTTAATATCATAAATTTCTTCTAATAATTTTATTTCACCTTTTTTTTCTTTCTCAAATAGTGAATTTAAACTTTCTACAAAATTATAAAATGCCATATTATAATCTAATTTATAAAACATTCCCTCATCATTATCACCAAAATCAGGATAATTCTTATTTGGTTTTTCAATAGATTTTAAAAATATTGTTGCTCTTTTTAATTTCTCTAATATTTCATCTTCTAAAAAATTATCATTACTTTTTTTAGAAAATAAAAATACCATAATATACATTTGTAAAACAAATCTATGATAAGATAAACTTGCTTCTTCATAGGTTCCGTCTATATGTAAATGATTTGAATAAGTTTTTAATATTCTTTTAGCTTTTTCTTCCCATTTTTTATTTTCAGAAAATTTTAAAAATTTAGAAATACAATATAAAGTTGCAGCTTCTCCTATTACATGATTATTTGGAATACATTTTTCTGAATATTTAATATCATTGTATATATGTAGTCCATGAAGATAAATTAATTTTTCATAATTTAAATTTTTGTCTTTAAGTAATATATAAAAATTTATTAAAGAAATTCCTCTTATAGCTACTTCTAAATTATTATTCCAATTTATTCCAATATTATATGGATTTTTTTCTATCCATTCATTCAAAATATTTTTAGCTAATTCTTCTTTATTATTTAAAATTAACAAAGGTAAAAATTGCAATCTATTTATTTCCCATATTTCTTTTATATCTCCATAATCTTTTAAATTTTCTAAATACCATTTTTTGCCATTTTTAAAATCTTTCCAATTTAAATTTTCTATATTCAAATATTTATTAAAGATTCTAAATCTATTTTCTCCAATTTTTTTTCTAAAATTATTTTTTTTAAAATTACAACACAACTCTAATTCTACTTCTTTTAATTCTTTCTTTTTTTCAAAAATATTCATTTTTATTAAAAGTTTTCTTTTTACCTTCTCAAAAATTTCTCCTTTAAAAGTTGCCTTATAATAATCTATATATTTATTTATCATCTTCAATTACCTTTTCTATTAAATTAGCATATTTTATAGATAAATTTTTTCTTGAATATTTTTTTCTCAATTTATCTGTATCTGGTTTTATATAGCTATTATTTTCTATATCATAAATTACCTTATCTAAAACTTTATTTAATTTTTCTATATTATTAGATTCAAAATAATATTGTTGAGAAAATTCATTTTCTAAAATATTTCTCGCTACTCCTTCTAACCCAAAAATTATTGGTTTTTTTGAAGCTAAATACTCAAAAATTTTTGAAGGAATAGTTTTTTCAAACATTTTTATATTTTTTAATTGAACAAACAATATGTCTGATTCTTCATATATTTTTAATAGCTCATTCCTAGGAACAGAAGAAGTCAAAGTTATATTATTTACATTTTTCATTTTAGACTTTATTTCTTTTTCTTGACTTCCTTTACCTATTAAAATTATTTCTATATCTTTTCTATATTTAGCTAATTCTATTAAAATTTTTATATCTTGAGCTATTCCTAAATTACCTGCATACAATATCTTATATTTTTCTTTTTTAGTCAAATTTAAAGCTTTACTCTCAAAATAATCTAAAATATAATCATCTATTCCATTAGTTATTAATTCCATTCTTTTTACATTATAATTTTTTTCTAAATATTTAAAAAAGCCTGGTGAGTTATATACCAAAAAAGTACTTTTTCTATACATAAATTTTTCTAGTAACTTTAGAAATAAATATATAGGATTATACTTCTTCATTACATTCATATCTAAAACTATATCTGGCCATAAATCTCTTATATCTAATAAAAATATCTTATTATTAATTTTTGAAATAAAAGCTCCTGCTACCCCAACTAAAAGTTGTGGACTCGTTGCTATTATTATATCACAATCTTTTGAATATCTTTTTCCTTCTCTTATTGCTTCAAGAAAATATCCAAAATATTTAATTGCTCTCTGAAATATATTATTTTTTAAATCACTTTTATTAATTCTTATTATATTTACATTTTTATATTTAAATTCTTTAAATTCTTCTAATTTTATTCTATTTGGATAAGAAGCTATTATTGTTACTTCGTGATTTCTATCAGCTAACTCTTTTACTATACTTTCAAATCTAAATGATGAAGCTCCTAAATCAGGAGTAAAATTATCTATAAATAAACAAATCTTCATTTAACTTAAATTCCCTTCCCAAAAATTACAATTTTTACAGTTTTAAATAATATAATTATATCAAGAATTATATCTTGGTGTTTAATATAATATAAATCATACTCTAATTTCTCTTTTACTTCTTCAAGAGTAGAGCTATAAAAATACATTGTCTGAGCCCAACCTGTTATTCCAGGTCTTACTACATATCTTAAGTTATAATTCTTTATTTTTTCCTCATATTCATGCCCTAACTCATTCCATTCTGGTCTTGGTCCTACAAAGGACATCTCTCCTCTAAAAACATTTATAAGTTGTGGTAATTCATCTAACCTAGTTTTTCTTATAAAATGTCCTATTTTTGTTATTCTATCATCAGTTTCACTAGCATATTTAGAAAATTTATTTGGGTCATGTACTTTCATACTTCTAAATTTAATAATTTCAAATTCCTGTCCATTCATTCCTATTCTTTTTTGTTTAAAAAAAGCAGGTCCCCCATCAGTTTTTACTAAAATAAAAGTTATCATCATAAAAGGAAAAGAAACTATCAATAAAATTATAGAAACAATAATATCAAAAGCTCTCTTTATTCTTCTTTGCATACTATCATTAAAAGATGTAAATCCTCCACCCATTAATACCCAAAGGCTATCAATTTTGTCAACATCTACTTTTCCCTCTTCTTCTTCAAGGAAAGAAAGATAATCTATAACTTTTACCCCTTTTAATTTAAGATTCATCACCATATCAGCATATCTTTTTACTTGTTTTCTACTTGTAAAAATTATCTCATCTATTCCTTTTTCTTTAACTATACTTTCTATATCCTCTACTTTTCCTAAGTAATTATTTAAGATTTCTATATTTTCATGAATATAGCCAATATAATTATACTTATCTTTATTTTCATTTAAAATATTTATTATTTTTTCTGTTGGTGTATCATAACCAAGAATTAACACTCTACTAGTTTTTCTACTTAAAAAAGAAAGTAAATATTTACTTAAAATTTGAATTACTGTATACAAAACAAAAACAAAGATAGTTTTTTTATCTTTATTTAATAACAACATAAAAATAAATCCTAAACCATTTATTATTATGGAAAGAATTATTTTTTTACTATTTACCTTATACGAATTAAAATTAGCAATATCAAATAGATAGTACATTAAGAATATAATTAAAAATACTATTCCTGAAATTAAATTTTCAGCGACCTTAAAATATTCAAACAATCCTAAATATGTCAGCAACAAAATAAAAAAATATATTGTCCTAACCTTTACATTCAAAAAATGCTTCATAATTTCTACCCCACTATACCTATTTTTCTTGCTTAATAATTATACTACATTCTCCTTTTATTTTCAACTAAAATTTATTATGATGTCAAATTTTGTCAAATTATATTTTACACTTTTTTCAGAAAATACAATAAAACTATACCCCCTTCAAATTTTTGTCAACTTTTTACTCTATAAGTTTTAATTCCCTTTTTTATCTCTTTTCTATATTCTACAAATTCTATTAATTTTACTTTTAATCTTTCAGATATTCCCTCTTCATTTTGAATTTTTCACATATATTATTATTTATATTATTTTCTTTATATTTTTTATTTATATTTATTTCTTTATTATCTAAAGTTTTTCGGAAACTAGTTTCTAAATTTTTTGGAAACTGTATATCAAAATTTTTAGAAACTAAATTATAAATTTTTTGGCTATTAATTTAAAAAAACCTTTTTCAATCCCAAGCTCCCTAACTAAATTTTTGTTAATTGCAAAATAATTCCCAGTTATTAGCAATTTTTTTATTGATTCTTTCATAATATTTCCCCCTTTTTATCTTTTATGATAACAAATTTTACTCCTATATTTTATGATTATCAATGATAATTAAAAAAATAGTTGTTTTTTAAGATAAAAAATAATAATATTAGTTTATTAAGTCTACAAAGGTATTTTTATGAAAGAGAAAAAGTTTAAATTTGGAGATAGATTAAAAGAACTTAGAAAACCTAACAAAGAGGGAGATAAAAGGATAACTATGGAAGAACTTTGTGGAATTTTTTCAGAAAAATATGGACTTACTGTAAATAAAGCTATGATATCAAGATGGGAAAATGGAAGTGTTGTCCCTGATAATAAACATTTAATTACCTATGCTAATTATTTTAATATTGACTTAAATTATCTTTTGGGACTAAGTAATATCAAAAGAAAAATAACAGATTTTCATATTGATTCTAACCCTAAGAAAGATAAAAGATTTGCTGAATTATTTTCTATACTAGGAGATATGGAAGATAAAAAATTTGAGATAATAGAAGATATTGTAAAAGAACTTTGTAATTTGGATATAGAAATGTTAAAAGCCTTTAAGAAAATTGTAAAGAAATAAAAAAATTATAAAATAAAAACTCTCAATTTCTTGAGAGCTTTTATCTAAACTTGTTTAATCAAATACTATACTACTCGACAAGTATCTACATATAATATTATAAATTAAATTATTATAAAATTTTTTCCTATTTTATTCTTTATATTCAAATAATTGATATTTATAATTTACACCAAATAGGAAAATTGTGAAGAATATAAAAGTATCAAATGTAAATATATTACTATAGAAAATTCCACAAATAAAGAATGATAGAGTACTTAAAAGGCTTCCTAATATAAGTTCATCTTCTAACCATAATCTTTCTTTTAATTTTCTTAAACAATAATATACCATATATCCCCAGAATAACACTCCATATATTACACCTTTTCTTACAAAAGTATGAATATACATGTTATGAGCATCTGTAAAAGATATATTAGATTTTAATCTTTTATCTAATTTTTGATAATCTTCTTTTTCTGAAACATATTCTCCGAAAGTTTCATCATTATCATAACCTACGCCAAAGAAAAATGCTCTTTTATTATCTTTTATACTATCTTTCATAAATAGTATATTTTCTTTCCACATAACTAATCTACCTAAATTAGAATAATTATTTTGAATATTCTTATAACTTTCTATTCTATTTATAAATTTATCAAAATTTTTAGGTGATTTATTATATCCTACTACTAATAGTACTAAGGATAAAATACCTATTCCTAAAACTGTTTTAACATTTTTCTTATAAAATAATAAATAAATTAAGTATACTCCTATACAAGCAGAAAATGCTAACCATGGTCCTCTTGAATTATTAAGTATAAGACTAATTAAACCAAGAATAAATATTGGAATTAAGAATATTTTTTTTCGTAATGATGGTAACATTAAAAGTAATACCATTTGTAATGCTGAACCCCATCTTCCAATATCAAAAAAACTTTCTACTCTTCCACCATAATTAAATTTATGTACTACTTTAAAAATTCTAAAACTTTCTATTATTCCCATAAATAAACTAAAAATTATTAAATAGAAAGCTCTTTTTCTTATTTCCTCTTTTTCAAAGGAATATAGTAAACCTGGTATCATAAGAAAATAAAAGTTTTTATAGAAAAATTTATATGCTTTCCCTAATCCATCTACTGATAACATTTCTAAGAAAACTCCTAATATAAATATTCCTGTAAATATTAACTCATATTTATATCTTTTAAAAAACTCTTTTCTATTTGGTAGTTTATAAATTAATGCTCCTGATGTAAATACAAATAATCCACCAAAAGTATTAATCATTCCTTTAAAACAACATACACTTATTAAAAATAAGTATAATATGTATTCTGTTACTTTTTCTAATGTAATTTTTTGTTTAAACTGCATAATTTTTTCTCCAAAATTTATATTTTTTTAATTTGATATCTTTTATAAATATATGTTCTTTTCCAAATTTTAAACTGTACTTTTATTTTAGGAATCAAAATACCTTTTATTTTCCATATTTTTTTCTCTAGTTCTAAATCTCTTTTTTTATAAAAATTTAAATAATATAAATATTCATCTAATATTCTTATTTTTAAAAATTTTATTCTATTTATTCTATCTAAATTTTTTAATAATTCTTTAACATATTCTAAAGAACTAAGAGCTATTTTATCTATATTATTTTTTTGATTAGCTTCTGTTGTTATAGATTTTTCTCTATTTAACCTATATAAATAAAAATATTCTTCTATATACACTACTTTATTTGCAATAAGTAGAGTTAATAGTGTATATAATCCATCTTCCATAATAATTCCTTCTTTAAAATATAAATTATTTTCTAATAAAAAATTTCTTCTGTATAAATTTTTCCATACAGAACAATTTAATGATAAATTATTTTTTAATTTTTCTAAAAAATTTTTTCCAGAAAAAACTTTATTCTCTTCTAATATAGTTGATAAATTTTTTGTTAATTCTTTCTTCCCATTTATAAAAGTACTATAATTCCCACAAAAAATATCTATATCTTTTAACATTTGACTTTTTTTATAAAATTTTTCAAATTTATCTGCTACTATAATATCATCTCCATCTATAAACCAAATATACTCACCTCTAGCTTTTTCTATTCCATAATTTCTTGTTGATGATATTCCTTCATTTTCTTTAATATAAGATGTTGCTCTTTTATTTCTCTTACAGTATTCATCTATTATTTTTTGACTATTGTCTGTTGAACCATCATTTATTATTAAAAGTTCATAATCTATATTCTTTAATTTTTTTATTGATTCTAAACATTCTCCAATATAATTTTCTATATTATAAACTGCTACTACTATACTTAAATCTAATTTAGAATCTTTTACTTCCTCCTGCCAATTATTTTTTAACTTATTTTCTTTATTTTTCATCACTTATCACCATATTAACTATACTTAAAGCCTCTTCCACTATTTTATCCATATCATAATATTTATATGTTCCTAATCTACCACCAAAAATAATATTTTTATCTTTTTTAGAAAGTTCCAAATATTTTTCATAAAGTAAATTATTTTTATCATCATTTATTGGATAATATGGTTCATCTCCTAATTTCCATTCTTTAGGATATTCTTTAGTTATAACTGTTTTTTCTTGGTTTCCAAATTCAAAATGTTTATGTTCTATTATTCTTGTATATGGTGTTTCTCTATCTGTAAAATTCATTACAGCAACCCCTTGATAATTTTCTTCTTCTAATATTTCCATTTCAAAGTTCAGTGAACGATATTCTAAATTACCAAATTTATAATTATAAAATTCATCTATCATTCCTGTAAATAATATTTTTTCAGCTATATTTTCATAGTATTGTCTATTATCAAAAAAATTACTATTTAATTGCACTTCTATATTTTCTAATAATTTTTCAATTATTTTTGTATACCCACCAATAGGAATTCCTTGATATTTATCATTAAAATAATTATTGTCATATGTAAATCTTACTGGTAATCTTTTTATAATAAAACTAGGTAAATCTTTTGCATCCCTTCCCCATTGTTTTTCAGTATATCCTTTAATTAATTTTAAATAAATATCTTTTCCAACTAAAGAAATTGCTTGTTCTTCTAAATTCTTTGGTTCTTTAATCCCACTTTCATCTACTTGTTCTTTAATCTTTTGTTTTGCCTCTTTAGGATTAATTACCCCCCCCATAATTTATTAAAGGTATTCATATTAAAAGGTAAATTAAATAATTCTCCTTTATAATTTGCTATTGGAGAGTTAGTAAATCTGTTAAATTCAACAAATTGATTAATATAATCCCATACTTTTTTATTATTTGTATGAAATATATGAGCTCCATATTTATGAATATTTATTTCTTCTATTTTTTCTGTATAAATATTTCCACCAACATGATTTCTTTTATCTATTACTAGACACTTTTTTCCTCTTTTATTTGCTTCATAAGCAAATATAGAACCAAAAAGTCCTGCTCCTACTATTAAATAATTATATTTTTCCATTTTTACCTCTTTTATTTCTTACCTAATTTTCCATTTTTTGCATCATTAATTGCTTCTTTGAAACATAAATATTCTTCCTTTGAAATTTTCTTTTTTAAAAATCTAGATTTCATCCTATAATTTATTTTTAATAAATAAATAAAAAATTCAAACTTAGACATGTATTTTTTCAACATATGAATCCTGTTTCTTATTCCATAATAAGTTTTCCATGAAAAACCTATATTAGCCTCTCCTACATTATGCTCAACTTCCAATTCTGGAAAACATAATATCTTGTATTTTCTACTTATTCTATAAGAATGTTCTGTATCATCATACCATATAAAATAATCTTTTTCAGGTAATCCTATTTCTTTTAAACAATCTATCTTTATAAATGTCCCTACATAACTAAATAAATCTATTTCAAAACATCTTTTATTATATTCTTCTTCTAAAACAAAATTTTCTTTAAACTTTTTATTAATTCTTCTTCTATGCATTACATCTATCTTTCCATTGTTAATAACTTTTGAACAAATAGCGCCAATATTTTTTTCTTTGTTTATATTATGAAATTTTTCAAATAAATCTTTTTTGGGAAAAGCATCATCATCAGATATATAAATCCAATCATATTTAGATGAACTATCTTTTAATATTTTATCCATTCCACTATAAAATCCACCACTTCCACCTATATTTTCTTGAAGAAATAATATTTCTTTTTCAAATATAGATTTAATATTAACCCATTTCTTTAAAAATTCTTTTGTTCCATCTGTACTATTATTATCAACTATTAAAATTTTTTCTGGTTTTTTTATCAAATTTTCATATTTTTTTAAACATTCTTTTAATAACTCTAATCTATTATAAGTTACTATTAAAACTATTATATTTTCTTTCATAATTTTTCCTCTTATCTTTTAACCTTCAATATGTTTATCTTATATAAAGTTTTTAAAATTCTAAATTATCCACTTTTTTAAATATTTCATCTATAAATCCTTTTACAGAATATCTATCTTTTATTTTTTTATCTATTTCTATTGCAGGTATTTTAAAAAATTCTACTGGAATATTTTCTATATCATCTATATTTTTTATAATCTTTATGTTATTTTTATTATAAAAATCATAATTTTTTATATCTTCATTATCTGTTATTATTTTAGTATTAGTTGCTAACACTTCATAAACTCTTAAAGTTAATCCATTTTGATTTTGATATTTCATATCTAAAACTACTTTAGATTTTTTTAATATATCTATATTTTCTAAATATGAAATTCTCTTATTTATTATTAGATTTTTATCATAATTTTTTGGTAAATATTTTTCTGTATTTTTATCTACATAAAGTTTTAAAAAAAATTTTAAATTATTTCTTTCTAAATAATTTTTTAAGTTTTTTATATATTCATATCTTTTTTTATCTCTTAATGCTCCTACATAACATAAACTATATTCTTTTTCCTTAGGTAAATTATTTAAACATTCATTTATAAAAAAAGTTGGTCTAAATATAAAATTATTTTTTTTTGCCTCTATTCTATCATAAGAAAAAATATAATCAAAATATTTTACTTTATTTTCCCAATATGAATATTCTAACTTATCCCATAAAAATAATATCATTTTTACAGATGGATTATTATCTTTTAATAATTTTAAAGAACTTTCTGAAAATTCTCCTCCACTTATAAAAAATATGTAACTTAATTCTTTATATTTTGCTATTTTATTTTTTTTATATTTTCTTCATATTTAATAAAAATTTTTTTTAAATAATTTTTACAACTTATTTTTTTAGTACATTCTCTAAAAAGTTTGTAAATCATTGTTTTTTCTAAATCATTATTTAAAAATATAGTTTCTAGCTTTCTTTCTTTTAAAGCTTCTTCTATATCATTTTTTATATCATTCCCTATTTTTAAATCTTCTATTGAAAATAATACCTTCTTCATTTTTCTCCTATATTTTATTTCAGTATTTCTAAAATTTTTTTACTAATTTTTTCTTTAGAAAAGTCTCTTATCCTTCTTCTAGCTTCTTTTTTATAATTTTCTAATAATTCTCTATTTTCTAGAATATTTAATATCTTTTTAGCTAATTCTTCTTTATTTCCTACTGAAAATAATACTCCTACTTTTCCATTTTCTAATATTTCTTTTGGGCCTGTAGGACAATTTGAAGATATTACTATTCCATTTGCAATAAGACCTTCTATTACAACTGTTGGCAAACCTTCTCTATATGAACTATGCACAAAAAACTTTGCATTTTTCATCCATACATATGGATTTTTTTGAAGCCCCAAAAACACTATATCTTTTTCTAAATTATAATTTTTTACTAAATTTTCTAATATTTCTTTTTGGTCTCCAATCCCAGCAATATATAATTTTTCTTTTATACCATATTTTTCTTTTAAAATTTTATAAGCCTCTATTAAAATATCTATACCTTTATATTTATCTAATCTACAACAAGCAAAAAAATAATCTTTTTCTATCAATTCTTCTTCTTGTTTGTTTAATTTGCTTTTATCTAAAGACAATCTTTCAATTTCTTCTATATCAAAAAAATTATAAATTACTTTGATTTTATCTTTATAATTAGAAAATATTTTTAGAACTTCTTCTTTCATTTCTTCATTTAAAACTATTAAATATTTAATTTTAGAAAGACGTTTTTTAAATAACTTTAAACTTTTTTCTGAATAATTTTGCAATGTTGTATGCTGCCAACTAATTACTCGTTCATCAATTATATCATTAGGTAAAATATTATAAAAATCTATTATACAATCATATTTTTCTCTTAATAAAATTTCTTTTATTCTTTTCTCTCTTTTTTTTCTTCTTTTTAATAAATAATAATTATATTGTAACTTATAAAAAATATTTCTTTGTTTTTTTTCTCTAGAATAATTTAATTTCTCCATAATATTCTTATCAACTATAAATTGATAATTAACATTTTTAGGTATTTTATCTATTAAAATATTTCCTTTATCACCATTATCTTCATTTATTAATAATTGAATTTCATATTTTCCTATTTCTACTAACATTTTTACATAATCTAAAGCTATTTTTTCTGCTCCACCCATTATTAAAGAATCTGTATAAAAAATTATTTTTTTCATAATGGCTCCTTATATTATTTTTTCATATTCTTTCATAATTTCTTCTGTACTAAACTCTTTTATTCTATTTTTTATTCTCTCTTGATATACTTCCAAATTTTCTTTTAATAAAAGACTTTCTAATTTTTCTGATAAATCATCTATATTACTTGTTTTAAATAATACCCCACAACTATCTTTAGTTAATATTTCTTTAGGCCCTACTGGACAATCAGAAGATAAAACTACCTTTCCACATATCATAGCTTCTACTAACACAAGTCCAAATCCCTCATAAAATGAACTATGAACAAATAATTTAGAATTTTTCATCCAAATATATGGATTTTTCTTCTCACCTAATAAAAATATTTTATTTTCTAACTCTTCATCTTGTATCATTTTTTCTATTTTTTCTCTATCAGAACCATCTCCAATTATATAAAGCTTTTCTCTTATTCCTTTTTCTAAAGCTTTTTTATATCCTTTGATAAGAGTATAATAATCTTTTTGTTCTAAGGCTAATCTTGATACTGCTAATATATAGTTCTCTTTTATTAACTCTTTTTCTTTTGGAATTAGGCTTAAATTATCATTTGATAAATATGTTATCCTTTCAAAATCAAATGGATTATATATTCTAACTATTTTTTCTTTTAAATATGGATATAATTTTTTCATTTCTTCTGCCATTTCATCACAAATAGTAACTACTTTATCATATCCTTTTAATTTTAATCCAAATCTAAATAATTTATTTTTACTTTTTAAAAGTTTAGGCATAGAAATATGTATCCAAGCTAATTTATTTGGTATATTAATTTTTTTTATGATTTTATTTTGTCCACAATTAAAATCTATAAATGTATCTATTTTTCCATATTTTTCTTCTATTTCTTTTAAATATAAAAACAAACTTTTATTTCCAATTTTTCTTTCTTTTTTCATTTGAATATTATAAAGCAATTTATAAAATATATTTTTCTTTTTATCTCTATAATATTCAGCTTTTTCTATCAAAGAATATGGTTTTAAAAAATAAACTTCAACTTCTTTTGGAATTTCATCTAAAAAAATGTTACTTTTCCCATAATCTTTTTCTACAAATAAAAAAATTTTATATTTATTTTTATCTAAATTCTTCAATACCTCTTGTAATACTCTTTCTATTCCACCCATTAAAAGACTACCAGTTCCTATTACAATATTTTTCATAACATCTCCCTAAAATTCTATTTTCTTTAATTCTTCAAAATCAAAAGTATTTATATCAATCTCATCATTTTTAGATACTTTATCTTTACATAATAATACTTTCAAATTTTTAGTTGTAGGTTTCCACACTGCAAAGTTTAATTTATCTGGTGAATAAATAGCTATAAGTTTTTTATTAAAAGCCGAAGCTATATGTACTATTGAAGTATCTGGAGAAATAACTAAATCTGCTTTTTTTATAAATTCTATACTTTGATATATATTTTTCATTTTATTATAAATAAAAACATTATTATAATTTGAATATTTTTTTATATTTTCATATTTATCTGGAGAAAAAACAAAAATTATATTTTTCTCTTGATAATATTCTATTAATTTTTCTATTGTTTCATTATTAAAAGTTCTATGTTTACTAGCACCATAAGGATTAATTACTACTAATTCTTTCTTAGGTAATTTTTCTATATAATCATCTATTTCTTTTTCTATATTTTCTGGTACTTCTACATCATATGATAAGTCTATATTTTCTTTTATTCCTAATTTATTAAGATATGCTTTATATCTTAATGTTATGTGGTCTGTCCATTGAAAATCTTTATTAGGTTCAATAGAAATATCAAACATATTCCAATCTTTTTTAGAAAGCCCTATATTTATTCTAGCTTTACATAAATTTATAAACATCATTTGATATACTCTTAACATTTCAGTAAAATCTATTAGTACATCATATTTTTCATCAGCTATTTCTCTAGCTAATTTTTTTATATATGAAGATTTTTTCTTAAATTCATATATTTTATCTACATTTTTATTATTTTTTATAATATCAATAGCTCCACCTCTAGTAACTACTCCTATTTTAATATCTGGATATCTTTTCTTTATCTCTCTAAACATAAGAGTATTTACTGTCATATCTCCTATTTTTCCATCATATCTTAAAATCAAAATTGACTTTACATTTTCATCTTTTATTAAATTATCAGTTTCTATATTTAACTTATTTTCTTTTCTATCCCAAATATATTTTCCTATAGCAAGTCTTCTAACTCTCATATAGTCTTGAAACATTCTATTTATTTTTCTTATCATATTTACACTTCCCAGTTTATATTTTCTTTTACAATTTTAGCAGGATTTCCTACTACTAATACATTTTTCTGCTCAATAGATTTTGTTATAACAG
Organism: Fusobacterium perfoetens ATCC 29250; assembly: GCF_000622245.1. Classification (NCBI taxonomy): domain Bacteria; kingdom Fusobacteriati; phylum Fusobacteriota; class Fusobacteriia; order Fusobacteriales; family Fusobacteriaceae; genus Fusobacterium; species Fusobacterium perfoetens. Next base: position 52,239 of record NZ_JHXW01000005.1, read on the forward strand.
AATTAATTCCTACAACAATTCCATTAGATATTTTTACATTTTTTAAAACTATTATATTATCTGATAACCATACATTATCCCCTATTTCTATATCTCCATCAGTTTCTATCAAATTTCCATCTTGATATATTTTATGTCCATCAGAAGCCATTAATTTTATATTTCTTGAAAACATACAATTTTTCCCTATTTTAATTTTATGATTATTTCCTCTTAAAATTAAATATGTATTTTCTCCTATTATTGTATTATCCCCTATTTCTATAATGTTATTTTCCCCTCTAATTTCAAAAGATATTTTTTGGAGATTAACATTATTACCTATAATAATTTTATTTCCTTTTCCTCTTAAAGTCATTTTACTATTTCTAATTTTATTTTTCCAATTATTAATAATTTCATTTCCATTATCTACTTTTATTTTATTTCTTAGATAAAATATTATTTTTCTTATCATAATTTATTCCTCACTTTTTATTAACCCATTTCTTGTATACCATTCATTTTTTTGCTTACTTTCATAATAAATACTAGCATTCTTTTCAAATTCATATGTTCCGCTTGTACTATGCCATAAATGATATTGAATTATTGTATTTTTTAAAGCTATGTATTTTACATTAACTTTTTTTAATCTCCATTCTAAATCAGTATCTTCTCCTACTCCTGGAAATTGATATTCTTCATTAAAACCATTTATTTTATAAATTATATCTTTAGTAAATCCCATATTTGAACCTAAAAGATTCAATCTTCTTTTTTTAGTTTTCGTTATTAGTGGAAAATATATGCATTCTGTCCAAGCTTTACTATATGGAAAAATTAAATCTACTAATCTAATTTTGTAATTATTATTTTTTAAAATTTTATTTGTTAACTCTTGGCTCATTTCACATCTTCTACCAAAAATAATATCATATCCTTTTTGAAAATATTTATTATAATTTTTTAAAAATTTATTATGTAATATACAATCTCCATCTATAATTACAATATTTTCACTGGCTATTTTTATAGCTTCATTTAAAATTTTACATTTTCTAAAACCTATATCTTCTTGAAATACATGTTTTATTTTAAAAGAAAATTCTTCTTTCCATTTTTTTATATTTTCTTTCATTTCTTCTTTTTCACAATCTTCTGCTATTATAACTTCAAAATCTTTAAAAGTTTGTTTTTCTATCGATTTTAAAACTATATATAAAAAATCATATTTATCATAAGTTGAAATTATTAAAGATATCATAATTTATTTCCCTCTAAATTCATTTTTTATTATATTTTTTAGCCTTATATTGTGCATATTTTGGCGATATTTTTCTAAAAAAATCTAATAAAGAAGTTCTATCTATAGCTATTCTTCTAATATCATATAAATCTTTTGTGAATATCCCTTCCCCTGTATCAGTTGATACAGCAAAGGAATACCCCTTTTTTCTTACAATTTCTTTTGTGCTATCTTTTCTATGACCAAAAGGATAAGCAAAAGTTATTATTTCTTCTCCTAATCTTTTTTCTGTTATTTTTTTATCTTCTTCAATTTCATATTCAGCTTCTTTATCTGTTGCTTTATGAAAATCTAAATGAGTTAAAGTATGCCCTCCAAATTCTATAAGTCCACTATTTAACATCTCTTTTACTTCAATGTCATTTAGTAATTTAAATTCTTTTTCCCCAAAACTATTTATAGTCCATTGATTATTTTTTAACCCAGAAACAAGAAATATAACTGCTTTCATATTATATTTTTTTAATAAAGGGAATAGGATTTTATAATTGTCTTCATATCCATCATCTACTGTTAAAATAATATATTTTTTTAAAAATCTATTTTGTAATCCTATTTTTTTTAAGTCTTTAAAAGTTATTGTTTGATATCCTAAAAATTTTAATATTTTTAAATGTAATTCAAACTGTTTTTTGGTTACAAATATTTTTGCTTTTCCAGAATCAGATTTTTTTTCCATAAATTGATGATACATTAAAATTGGAATTTCATATTTTTTTATTTTTGCATAATGATTTTCAAATTCTAATATATTATTTATCTCTCCATATAAATAAGGAATTTTTAAAAATTTTTCACAAAAATCTAAAATAACATTTTTATTTTCACTATATATTATATTTCCTTTTTTTAAAAAAGTACTTAATATTCCATTAAATAAAGTTATTTTTATTATATTATTTCTATTTTGATTTAATTCTTTTATTCTATCTTCTTTACTATTTATTAAATAAATATTCATTTTTCTCACTTTCTAAATTAAACTTTACTTTTTATTTGTTCATATATAAAATTTGCATTTAATCCTTTTTTTATTAGTTTGTTATTTATTATTATATTTAATTTCTCCCTTAATTTTTTCAACATTTTTTCTTTGTTAAAAATAAAAATTTTTTCTTTTTTGTAATCTTCTAAATCTAATACATAAAGTTCTTCATTAAAAACTATAAAATTTCCAAAATGAAAATCTGCATAATATATTTTTCCTTTTATTATTTTCTCTAATATTTCTTCATATTGAAATATATATTTTTTTATTTTTTTCTCATCTATTTCTATATCTAAAATCTCTGCTAAAGTTTTTCCTTCAATGCTTTTAGTAATTACATAATATTTTCCATAATCTATAATTTCAGCTGTTTTTATTCCTAATTTATTAAATAAACTTGTCATATATTTAAAATTATATCCTGGATATCTTCTTATTCTAAAAAAATATAAAATTCTTTTTTTTATTTTTGGTTTAAAAATTTTTATATAAACATTCTTCTCACTATCATAAATTACTTTAGAATATTTATCAAAACTAATTAATTTTTCCATAATTTTTCACTTTCTTTCTTAAATTACATTCTTTACAAACTTATCAAAAGTTATATAAAACTCTTTCACTAATCTCTCTGGAGTTATTAAGTTAAATATTTCCTCCCAAGATAAATTTCCATAATCCTCTTGAATATCTCTTGAAATTATTCCTCTATGTTTTTCTCCTCCAAAAGGTATCCAGCATTTTCTATTGGATTCAGGCCAAAATACTGCAAAGCTTGGTATATCTAAACCTTGAGCCATATGTCTTGCTCCACCTTCATTTCCAAAATACATATCACAATTTGAAAATAAAGCTAATAAGTCTCTAACAGATTTTGTTTCTATATTTGGAAATACATTTTTACTTCTATCCATCATTTCATATACTTTATTTACATATTCTTTTTGGTCAGAAGTTCCAAAACATATTAGTTGTATATCATTATTTTTTTCTAGTATCATTTTTAAAGTTTTTACCATACTATCTATTGGATAAACTTTATGCATATATTTAGCTGTTACAGAACAAGCTATAATAGGTTTAGAAAAATCTATTCCCTTTTCTACCATTTGTTTTCTTAGTTTTTCTTTTTCTTCATCAGTTACATATAGTCTAAAATTAGTATCATATTTAATATTGTATTCTTTTTCTAAAGGTTCTACTAATCTTAATCCTTTTTCTACCTCATTTTTAAATTCTGTAGGTTCTTTTATTTTATGAGTATATGTAAATCCTCTATGTTTACTATATCTTCCTATTCTATATTTTGCTCCTGATAAAAATGTAAACCATTCACTTTTAGGGTTTGACATTAAATCTATTACTATATCATATTTTTTTCTAGTAATTTTATACACTTCCCATAAATATCTAAAAGCATTATTTTTTACTTTATTAGTAATAGTAATGGTATTAAAATTTTTATCCTCTTTAAAAATAGGTGCTACATGTTCATAACAAACAAAATCAATTTCAGCATCTGGAAAAGTTTTTCTTAAAGTATTACATACAGGTGTAGCAAGTATAGCATCCCCCATTTGTTTAAATCTTACAACTAATATTTTCATAACCTGACCTCTATTTCAACATCTCTTTTATTTTATTAACCACAAACTCTGTAGTTATATTTCCATATATTTTATCTTTAGTATAACCTGAATATTCTTCAGAGATATTACTTGATACTATTCCTTGATATTTATCTCCATAATTTTCTATCCAATTATGATTATCCAAAAACAAAGTAAAACTTTTTACTTCCATTCCTTGAGAGATATATCTTTCTTGACAATCATTTCCAAAAATAAATTTACAATTTGCAAAAAATCCCTTATAGTCCTCAATAGAATTTAACTCTAATAGATGAATTTGTTTTTTATTCTCTATTTTTTTATAGGCTTCTCCTGTAAAAAATTTTCTTTTTTGTGAATGATAAATTACAATATTACATTTTATCTCTTTAGCCAATGAATTCATAATTTCAATTAATTTTTCAATTGAATAATGTTTTTTATACCCAAATAGTGAACATGCAAAAATAGGTACAGACACATCTATACCTTTCTTTTTCATTAATTCTTTTATTTCTTTTTTCTTTTCATTAGTTATATCTAAAGTTATATCTCTTGTATAAATAATTTTTGTGTTCTCTATTTTTTTCAATGGCTCTAAAAATTCTAAATTCTTAGAAACCTTATCTACATACATTTTACTTTTTGGTACAAGATAACTACATCCCCAATTAAATATTTTATCTTTTTCATATCTTATCTTATATTTTGTTCCAAAACTTAAAAAAGTAAACCAACCACTTTTTCTAGTAGAAGTTAAATCTATAATTATATCATATTTAGTTTTTAAAATTTTTCTTACTCTAAAAATATGTAAAAAAGTTGTTTCTTCTTTAGGTATTTCTATCATTTTATTGATAGACTTATGATTTTTTAACACCTCACCATATTCTTCAAAAACCACAAAGTCTATTTCACTTTTTGGAAAAGTTTTTTTTAAAGAATTTACAACAGGAGTTGCTAAAACAATATCCTCTAATTTTTCAAAATTTAAAACTAGAATTTTCATAACTATCCCCTTTCTAGTTATTATTACTTTTTTTAATTATAGCATAGTTTTTTAAAAAAAATAATACTATTTTAAGAAAAATACCTAGATATTTTTAAGTATACTTGTAAAAGCACTTCCATTTATTTGTAAAATATTATATAATATATAGAAAAAATAAATAAAGAGGTGTAATATATGAATATTTCTAAAAGAGTTAATAATATAAAAGTTTCTCCTGTAAGGAAATTAATACCTTATCAAGAAGAAGCAGTAAGATGTGGAAAAAAAGTTTATCATTTTAATATAGGTCAACCAGATTTACCAACACCACCAGAGTTTTTTGAATTTATAGCAAACAGTGGTGAAACAACTTTAAAATATGCTCATTCAAAAGGAAATTTAGGACTTCGTCAAGCAATGAGCAGATTTTACAAAGAAAATTTTAATTTAGATTTCAATGAAGAAGAAATTCTTATAACTTGTGGGGGAAGTGAGGCATTACTTTTCGTCCTTTCTACAATATTTGATGTTGGTGATGAAATCTTAGTATCAGAACCATATTACGCAAACTATAATAGTTTCTTTGAAATGCTTGAGATAAAAGTTAATGCTTTCCAATCAAAAGCAGAAGAGGGTTTCCATCTACCAGCAAAAGAGGAAATCTTAGCAAAAATTACTCCTAATACTAAAGCTATTCTTCTTACAAATCCTGGAAATCCAACAGGAACAGTTTATACAGAAGAAGAATTAAAAGTAATTGGAGATATTGCAAAGGAATACAATCTTTTTGTTATAAGTGATGAAGTATATAGACTTCTTTCTTATGATAATAAAATTGCTACAAGTATGGGAGCTTTCCCTGAATATGCAGAAAATACTGTAATTATAGAATCAATTTCAAAAACTTATTCAGCTTGTGGAGCTAGAATAGGAGCTATTGTTAGTAAAAACAAGGAATTTATGTCAGCTGTTTACAAATTATGTCAAGCAAGACTTTCTGTATCAAGTCTTGATATGATAGGAGCAGAGGGATTATACAACACATTAAGAAAAGAATATTTTGATAAAAATAGAGCAATCTATGAAAATAGAAGAGATGTAATATTTGAGGGACTTCAAAAAATAGATGGTGTAAAAGTTACAAAACCTGAGGGAGCTTTCTATGTTATGGTAACTCTTCCTGTTGATGACAGTGAAAAATTTGCTATTTGGTTACTTTCATCTTTTGATTGCGACGGAGAAACTGTTATGCTTACTCCTGCTCAAGGATTCTACAAAACTCCAGATGCTGGAAAACAACAAGTTAGAATTACTTACTGTTTAGAAGAAGATAAAATTAAAAAAGCTCTTAATATCCTAGAAAAAGGATTGATTGAATACAACAAATTAAACAAATAATTTAAAAAGGCTGGAAAATTTCCAGCCTTTAATATTATCTTTAGAATTTATAACTAAAGCCTACTTTAACATATTCTCTATCTCTTTTTCCAAATTCTTTTCCTAGTTCTACATTAAAGCTAATATTTTCTAAATCTACTTTTGTACCCAATGAAGCTTTTATATCATCATTATTCATTTCGTTATTAAATAATTCTACTTCTCCACCATTTATAGAAATTTTTTCATCTTTAGAAATATTTCCTAATTCATATCCATAACTTAATATTCCATATATTTCTGCTGTATCATATTTTTTACCTAATTTTAATCCTATTTCTGGTATTACTGAAGTATAATCTTGTGATTTAAATTCTAAGTTATAAATATCTCCTGTTTCTTTAAATCCCTTTATTTTTCCATAATTTGCATCTAAAGAGAAATATGGTTTCATATATAATGCTTCTCCATATTTTTTACTTATTTCTCCATTAAGACCAATAATATATGAGTCAAAATCTGAATTTACTATTTTTCCTTGTACTCCTCTATCCATTTCATGGAAATTATATTCACCTGATAATCCAAATTTAATATCTAATCCACCATAATTTAATCTTTGTTGTAATCCCATATGAATAGTTTGAATCTTCTCTTTAGAATCTTTGTCATAATCTATATCTGAATATCCATATCCTAAAGTTCCATATAGATTTTCTCCTAACTTCATAGCTCCATTAAATCCAGTCATTTTACTTTCATATCCATCTATATCATTTTTACTATCCACTTCAGAATATCCACCAATAAATTCAATATTAAAATTATAGTCACTTATGTTATCTATTACTGAATTATCATATTTTACAAACTCATCTTTTATATCAAAGATTTGTCTTGAAATACTTAAATACTCAGTTCCTGATATATCCGCTATAGTACTTCTTAATTCAGCTATTGATGAAGATGAAGTAAATATATTATCTACTAATTCTTGTTGAGTTGATGTTAATTCTTCATATTTACCATTATTTTCTAAATAGTTATCAAATAATCCAGCTACAGCCATAAAGTTTTTATTTACATAATCTGAAACTGAATTATCATTTCTTTCTAATGTTCCTTTTAAATTTCCATCATCATCTAACTCTGTATTAGCATCATAGAAAATTGAGTTTGAAGAGACTTTATAATTTTCTCCTAATTTCACATCTCCATTTACTATTGTTCCTAAATCGTAAGAATCTTTATATGTTCCTTTGGCTATAGTAGTATCTAATTTTACATTTCCATTTAAATCAACATTGTCAGCATTTATCACTCCTACTTTACCATCTGTTGTGGTTCCTACTATATATGTTGCTCCTTCTCCTATTGTAACATCTCCTTCTGCATTTATTCTTCCTTCATTTTTAAATTTAGAAGTTTCATCAACCATCATTGCCAATCCTTCACCTAATGATTTATCAATATTTATAACTCCTGTAGAACTATTGTAAATATATCCACCATTAAGTGCCATCATTCCACCATAAGCTCCAGCTCCTACATTTATTGTCCCTTTATTTATCGCTTGACTTCCTTGTCCTTCTGCTGTCATACCATAAGAATTTTTACCTACATTTATTGTTCCTTCATTTGTTACTGATGAGTTTTTATAGGATGACATTCCTTCTGCATTTTTTCCATTAACATTAATTTCTTTTTTATTTATTGCACTAGCGCCATCAAATACTTCTATTCCTACTCCATTTGCTCCTGTCATTGTAATAATTCCTTCGTTTATTATTTCTGTTCCATAATCTTTTCCTGTCATTCCAACAACATAAGTATAAAGGTTCTCATTTTTTTCATTCGTTATGTTTTCTCCATTTTTTTCTATGTATTCTTCATATCCATCTTTTATTTTTACAGGGTTAATAATAATTTCTCCTTTATTAGTTGCAATTGCTCCTTTAGAAACATTTATTCCTACTCCTGAGCCTGTTAAATTTATTTTTCCTGTTTCTCCATTAACTATTGTAGTTCCTGCTCCTTCTCCATTTATTCCTACTACTTTACTATATAAAGCACCCCATTCACTCTTATAATCTGATACAGCTCCATTTTCTTCTGTTTTATCTGATGAAGTCATACTTCCTAATAATTCCATAGAGTTCATTGTTATATTTCCATTATTAGTTACTGTTGCTCCATTAATAGCATTTATTCCTACTCCTGAACCTATTATTGATATTATTCCATTTTCTCCATTTTCTAAACTTCCACCATTACCATTCATTCCTATAACCTCAGAAGCTAGTTGATTAACTTTCATTTCTAAGTTAAAGCTTCCTTTTTGGTGTGTTATTGTTATATCTGAATTAATTAAGCTAGAAGTTAATTCTATTTTTCCATCATTTTTTACATTTGAATTTATTGAATCTATGCCATTTACAAATCCTGTTCCTGTTATATTTCCTGAATTTACAATATTTTGAGAATCCTTAGCAACTATTCCTGATAGCATAGTTTCATTTACAGTAAAGTTATCTATAACATTTTGTATCTCATCAAAAAGCTTTTCGTCTGATATATCGGATGGTATAACTTCATTTCCTAAAATTTTATTTTCATCTTTTGGTGCTTCTTCAATGTTAATTTTTCCTACATTTTCTAGTATTCCATTATCAACTACTTCCATTCCAGCTAAAGCATTATATTCAACATTTATTGTTCCTTTATTTGTAATTTTACTTTTTACTCCTTCAGCTTTCATCCCAGAAGAATTTTCCCCAACAGTTATTATTCCTTCATTAATAGACTGAGCTCCATTATAGGCTGTCATTGCATAACCATATGAATCCTCTCCTATACTTGATTTTGCTTCAATTATCACTGTTCCTTTATTTATACTTTTAACATTTCCGACTGCAGATATTCCTTCTACATAACTTCCAGATATATTTATTAACCCTTCTTTTTCATTAGTTATTACTGATAAAACATCTAAATTTTCATTTTGTACTTCTATTCCATAACTTCCTTCTTTTTTATTACTATTAATTTTAATAATTCCTTCGTTAGTCACATTTCCTGAGTTACTTTTTATTCCATATTTATATTCATTTAATGAATTTTCTATATTTAATGAATCCTTTACCTCTATTATTCCTTTATTAATTATATCGCCATTTAGTGAGTATCCTAATATTCCATATCCACTATTTTCAACATTTATTCTTCCTGTTTTATCATTTATAATAGTTCCAATACCTAATCCAGACATTCCAGAACCTAATCCTATTACATTTATTGTTCCATTATTTCTAACTATAGTTTCTTCTTTTTTTCCTTCTATTGGCCCATCAAAAGTCATTCCTGTATTAGCTGAATATCCATCTATTTGTATTTCAGAATTACCATTAACATTTATGATACCATCATTTATTATTTCTCCTTTAGTATCATTCAATTTCATTCCTATAACTACTTTATTTCCAGTTACATTAATAACTCCACTTTTTTCATTAATTACTTTTAAATTGTCTTTTAAAGAACCACTTACTTTTATTCCATAAACAATTCCATTCTCACTTGTATTTGAAACTGTTACTTTACCTTTATTAGTTATTATCTCTTGTTTTATTCCTAGTTCTTGATTCTTTTCTCCTCTCATTGCTTGTATCCCTATAGTGTATGTTTCCTCTGTTGAAGATACTTTTATTTCTCCTTTTTTTTCATTTATAAAATTTGAATTTAGATCAGCTAAAACTACGCCTCTATTATCTGTATCTCCATTAACTACTATCATTCCATTATTAATTCCTTTTGAATTATTATTTAATTCAATTCCAACTGTAAATTCATTTGAAACATCTCCTTCTGTTTCATGTTTATTTTTTCCATTTACAATTATATTTCCATTATTTTCTATAGTAGCATTTCCATATCCTACCATTCCCAAACCATTATTTTTTATATTTATATTTTTATTATTTATAACTTTAACATTTCCTTTACCAAGCATTCCTATTACATTATTCCATTTATATCCTTCTCTTATATTTCCCTGTTCATTTTCATTGGTTTTGTAATAGTATATATTTGATTCCATTGTAATTATTCCATTATTTATTATAATTCCTTGAGAAGATGTTTCTCCATTTATTCCAATTGAATAATTATTTTCAGCTTCTTCTATTACTTCGTCTACTCTATCAGATATAATATTTATATTTCCATTATTTTCTATTTTTATATTTCCATTCGCTTTTATTCCATTCACAAATAATCCATTAACATTTATTGTTCCTCTATTTTGAATATCTGAATTTTTCCCGTATATTCCTATTGAATTGTTTCCAAAAACAGTTATCATTGCATTATTTACTAGTTTTCCATTTTCATTATAAATTCCTATAGAATTTCCTTGTTTCAATAAATTATCTAAATTATTTGAACCAGTAGATAAAAATTCCATTGCTAACATTGCTAAATAAGTATTAGAATTTTTTTTAGTAATTGATATATTCCCTCTATTATCTATATCTCCATTTAAAACAGCTATTCCTACAATTCCTTCTGTTCCTTTAGTTAATGTCACACTTCCTTCATTATTATAGTTTTTATTATTTAAAACAGTACTATCTGTTTTAGCTTCAGTATTATTTATTGTTTCTCTTGGAATATATGAAGGTCCTGAAGAGCTTCCTCCTCCACCTCCACCACAAGCAGTCAAAGATAAAACTACACTTCCTGTTATTAAATATTTAACTAATGTTTTTACATCAAAAGAAACCTTTTTCTTTAGATATCTTTTAAATAGCTTCTCTTCTTTTGACATTTTATTCATAATATATCACCCCTTTTTAATTCCTTTTTTAAAATTATACTCTTGAAATATATTTTTTTCAATCTTTTTATATAAAAAAAATTTTTTTATAACTTTTTTTAAACACTATACATATTAAAATTATAAAATATTCAATTTTTATAAATAAATTGACATTTTCTTTATTTTGTACTACAATGGTAATACAAAAGAGGTGATAAAGATGGCTGTTATATCTTTAAGATTAAATGAAAATGAAGAAAAATTATTAAGAGAAGTTGCTGAATTTGAAGGTGTAGGATTATCTTCTTATTTAAAAAAAATAATTTTTGAAAGATTAGAAGATGAGTATGATTTAAAATTAGCTAATGAAGCTTATGAAAAACATATGAAAAATGGTGGGAAAACTATAAAATTTGACGACCTTGTTAAAGAATTAGGAGTTGAATTATAGTGTATAAAGTTGATTTTTCTATTGAAGCTGCTAATTATATTAGAAAAATGGATAATTCAACCAAAACAACTCTTTTAAAATGGATTAACAAAAATTTAATTAATTGTGAAGACCCTAGAATCCACGGAAAATCTTTAACAGGTAATAAAAAAGGAATTTGGAGATATAGAGTTGGAAATTATAGAATATTGTGTAATATCCAAGATGAAATTCTTACAATATTAGTTTTAGAAGTAGGACATAGAAGTAAAATTTATAAATAAAAATAATAATAGGAGGCAGAGATGCCTCCTATATTAATTATCTATAAAAACTATCTAAAAAGGTTTTTCTGTTGTCCGCCAACTTGTTAGTCTAATACCTAACTTCTATTTCGGATTTCCTTTTTTATATTATACTATTTTTTTTAAATATAGTCAATTATTATTCCTTATTCATTTTATAAAGAGTATATATTCCTCTTATACTTAATTTTGAACTACATTTATCAATTTCTTTTACATATTCACCAATGATTTTACTAAAACCTCCAGTAGCAATTACAAAACAATCTTCTCCAACTTCCTCTTTTATTTTTTCAATAAGATATTTAACTTGTCCAATATATCCAAAGAAAGTTGCAGACTGTATTCCTGTTACAGTATTTCTTCCTAATACACTTTCAGTTTCACAAAACTCAACCTTAGGAAGTCTAGCTGTAGTTCCAAAAAGAGAGTTTATATATGTTCTTGGCCCTGGAAAAATTCCACCACCAATATAAGTATTCCCTTTTAAAACTTCATAAGTTGTAGCAGTACCAAAATCAAAAATTATTAAATTTTTATCTGGATACTCTTTTAAGGCTTGAACTACATTTATTATTCTATCAGCTCCCATTCCAGAAGCATCTATATTATCAGCAAACTTAAAAGGTATTTTTTGACTGACACTTACTACAAATACATCTAACCCAAAGTATTTTTTTCCAAATCTCTGTAACATACTAGTAATTACAGGAACAACAGAAGAAACCATTATCCCTTCAATATCTTTTACCTCAATATTATTTATATCCATCATACTTTTAAAAAATCCCATAAATTCATCTTCTGTGATTCTATCATTAGTACGATTCCTAAAAGTATTTTCAACGATTCCTTCTGAATTTAAAATACTAGTTACAATATTAGTATTTCCTACATCAAAAACTATATACATAATTATCTCCTATTTACTAAAAATATTTATAAATTCTTCCAATTTATTTTTTATTTCTTCTTTAGCTTGATTGATTTTTTCTCCATATTTTTGATTAAATTCTTTTTTAATCTTATCAAGTTCTCCTATATCTCCACCTAAATAAACAGCCACTTTTTCAGCTAGATTACTATTTACAAATACTTTATTAAATTGAGGATTATAATTATATTCCACTTTAATATCATTTATTTTTTCATCAGTTCCGCCAACAATTACATCTATTCCATCTTTATCTCCTAATAGAGCTTCTGAAATATTTTCCTTATGTAAAATTAAATCTTTAACATCTAATTTTCCTACTACAGAAATCTCATCATCTTTAAGAATAATTTTTTGAACTAAGTTAGCCTTTCCAGATACAAAATCTTTTTCTTCTAAAAATTGTGAAACTTCCATATTTTCAAATTTCATATCAATTTCACCAACAAAAGTTACAAGATTTAAAACTCCTGTTATAGAACTTCTTTCATCTCCAGCATTAGCTCCCAAAGTGAATAATATATCTTTATTCATTTTTGATTTATCAGTAGTAACTCCTTGAACTACTCCAAATAAATTTCTTCCTAATAATTCTGTATTTACACTTAAATTTGCAATTTCTACTACCCAAGTATCTTCTTTTAACTGAGCTTCATTTTCTTTAAAGTTATATTTCATAGAGTGATATTTATCCACTATATCTGCCATATAGTCTGTAGCTATATTAGAAAGTTTATAATCAACATATTTATCTACAACTGGAATTGTTGTACCTAAAAATACAGCTTTAAGTCTATTATTTCTTTCTAAATCATCAGCAGACATTCCAGATATCATAATTTTATAGTTATTTATGAAATTAGTTGCTATAGTTTTAAATTCATCACTTGTATATTCTTTATTTGCAAGTTGATATTCTCCATTTCTTACAGGAGTTTTTACATTTTTTCTATCTGTTTTTTTATTAAGTTCTATATCTCTAATCTCTAGATTTTCTAAAGATATTTTTTTATTTACAAGCTCATTAATTTTTATATTTGTAGAAATATTTTTTATATAGATAGCATCTATTGAATCATCTTCTTTACTTTCTATTCCTAAACCTTTTAATTCTAATTTTTCTTTAAAAACAAAATAATCTACTCCATAAATTCTTACTTTTGTTTCTAAAGAATTGGTTAATTCTTTTTCCAACATTTTCTTTATAAAGACATCTTTTAATCCAAAGAATCCAATAACTATTAATATTACAAAACAAATTACAATATTTACAATTTTTTTCATTTTTTCTCCTCTCGTAATCTATATCTAGTTTTTAATATATAGATTATATCACAGTTTATATTTTTTCCTCAATAATAAAATATATATTTAAAAATTCTTATATTAACTTAGACATAATTTTAATGGTTTTTTCTTTAAAACTACAAATAAATTGAAAAAAAATGAATAATATGGTAATATATAATGTAAACTTATAAAATCTAAAAATTGGAAGTGATTATATGGTAGAAAAAAAATATTTAGCACCAAATGGAATTACTGCAGCTAATATGCTTCTTGGTTATCTAAGTATTACAGCCTCTATAAAAGGAAATGTTACTCAAGCTATCTGGTTTATATTTTTAGCAATGGTTTGTGATGGTCTTGATGGTAAAGCAGCAAGAAAATTTGACGCTTTTAGTGAATTTGGAAAAGAATTTGACTCTTTCTCAGATGCCATATCTTTTGGATTAGCTCCTAGTATACTTGTTTATTCTATACTTTCACAATATCCAAAATATGTAACTTTGGCTATGCCTGTAGCTTTTATATATGCTCTTTGTGGAGTAATGAGACTTGTAAAATTCAATGTAGTTACAGTTGCTTCTAATGAAAAAGATGACTTTAGTGGAATGCCTATTCCTAATGGAGCTGCTTCTATAATTTCTTATCTTTTAATTTGTGATTCTATTAATAATTTTGGATATAATTTATTTAATGTAGAAACTTTTATATCTATTACAGTTATAGCAGCTATTCTAATGGTTTCAACTATTCCATTTTTAACACCAGACAAGGTATTTAATTTTGTACCTAAAAAGTTTATGCCATTATTTATTATATTCGTTCTAGTAACTTTAAAATATAGTATGTTTATCTGTTCTTTCTATTATATAATTTATAATTTATTTCAATATCATTTGTATAAAAAAGAACTTAAAAACTCTATAGATAATGATGTAGAAGAAATCGAAGAAATTAAAGAAGAAGAAATTGAAAAATAAAAAAAGATAATTTAAAAGAGACTATTATAAAATAAATATTTTGTAACAGTCTCTTTTTTTACTACTTTTTTATTTATTCATTGACTTTTAAAAAAAATAATTTATAATATACATATAAATACCCGTTGGGTACTCATGTGTTAGATTAAACAAGTTCAGATAGAAGCTCTCAAGAGATTGAGAGCTTTTATTCTGCTCTTAAATATATCCTCAACCTTCGGGATACTAAAATTTTATAAGCTTAGAGCAAGTTTATAATTTTTCTTCATAATTTCACAAGAAGCTTTAAATTTCTCTAAATCTTCTCTTGACATAGGAAGCTCTATGATTTTTTCTACTCCATTTTTTCCAAGAATTGCTGGTACACTGGCATATACATCAGTTTCTTCATATTCACCTTTTAATAAAGTTGATACCATACAAACCTTTCTTTCATCAGCAAATATTGTCTTTATAAGCTCTACACAAGAAGTCCCTATTCCAAATTCTGTAGAACCTTTACCATTAAGAACTAACCAACCTCCATATCTTGCATCATAAGCTATTTTTTCTAAATCAAGATGTCCATAAGTTTCTGGTTCCTCTTTCATTAAATCAAGCAATGATTTTCCAAATATTGTAGCCACAGACCATGGCACCATTTGAGATTCTCCATGTTCTCCCATTACATAAGCATAGATTGATTTTTGGTCTATATTTAATTCTTTTGATAAAGTTTTTCTAAGTCTAGCAGAGTCTAATGTTGTACTTGTTGATAATATTCTATTTGCTGGATAATTTAATTTTGCTTGTAAATAATAAGTTATAACGTCAGCTGGATTAGAGATATCTATAATAATTCCTGAAAATTTAGAATTTTTTATTCCTTCAATTACAGATTGTAAACAATTAACAGTTTTTCCTAAAGTATCCATTCTTGTTTCACCTGGCTCTGGTAAAGGTCCAACAGAAACAACAATTATATCAGCATCATCAACATCTGAATAATCTCCAGCTTTTACTCTTACCCTATGTGGTAAATATACTACAGCATCATGAGTATCTTCTGCTTGAGCTATAGCTTTGTTTTTATCTATATCTATATAAACAAGTTCATCACAAACTCCTTGTGTCACAAGTGAAAATCCTACATGAGAACCTACATGTCCTGCTCCAATAACAACAACTTTTCTACTTTTAATTTCCATAAATCAAGTACCTCCTAATGTGAAAAAATTATTGTATCAATATTATCACTAAATTATTTTTATTTCTAGTGAACAATAAAAAATATTTTTTTGTTCGTATTATTTATAAATAAATTATTGAAAATAAAAGATTTTTTATCCATTTTTTATATTTTTTTGTTCTATAAAATCAATCAATAAAAAAAATATCTTGTCAAAATAAAAAAAATACTGTATTATTATTCCCAAAGCAAAAATTTTAGGAGGGAACACAAATGTATTTAACTAACATACTTTTAGTAATAATAATACTGATATTATCAATAATATTGCTAGCACTTATTGATAATAAATTTTTATATGCTAAAAAATATGTTAGGTTTAATAATATATATTTTCTCAAGATGTATAACTTTTTAATTCTATAAGTTTATATAAAAAAATATTTTGAGAAATAGAAAAATTATCAGCCTACATAGGCTGTTTTTTTTTACAAATTTTTTAGGGAGGGATATACCAATGATGTTATTACTTGCAGTTAGCCCAATAGTGGCGATTTTAATAGGAATGGTTATTATGAGAAAATCAGCAATGTATGTAGCTCCTATAGTTACAGTATATGCTATTATCCTTAGTTTAATTTTCTTTCAAACAGATATAAATACTGTTATTATCCAAAGTAAATCTGGAATTATTGAAGGAATTAAGATAATTTGCCTTTTATGGCCAGCTTTTATAATTTTAAAAATTATGGTATTTACAGGAGCCATTGGAAAAGTAAAAGAAGTTTTATCTGGTGTCACTTGTGATAAAAGAGCTCAACTTATTATTATTTCTTCTATGTTTGTAACTTTCTTAGAAGGGGCTGCTGGAGCTGGAAGTCCTGCTGCTATTGCTGGTCCATTTTTAGTTGGATTAGGTTTTAATCCTGTAGTTGCAGCTGCTGCTTCTTTATTAGGAGATTCTACTGCTGCTTCATGGGGAGGAGCTGGTTTAACTACTATTAATGGTTCTTCTGCTTTAATAAAAGCTGGAATTATGACTGCTGCTCAATCTTCTGTAATGGTTGGAAGAATTCATATATTTGGACTATTTTTAATTCCTTATATTTTAATTTATATGGCTTTTGGAAAAAAAGGATTTAAAAACTTTGCTCCATTTTTAATATTCAGTAGTTTATGTACTCCTACAATATTATTTTTTATTTCTAATTTTATTGGACCTGAATTGGCAAGTTTAGGTACAGGAGTTTTATCTATAGCTGCATCTGTTATATTTTTAAAATTTTATAAATTAGATACTCCAGAAGAATATCGTTATAAAAAAGAAGAAATTCCAAGGGATATAGTTAGAGAAAAAATAAATTACAGTAGTTTCCAAGCTTTTGGTCCATATATTATTTTATCTTTAGCTTTACCTATAGTTAGATACTCTTTCCCATTGAATGTTTTAGCCAAATATGGATATATTATGTGGGTTGCTGCTGTAGTATTTGTTAGTTCTTATTTAGGAGGATTAATTTTAAAATTAAAAACAAGTAGTTATTTAGTCCATGCTAAAAATGCTGCTTTAAATGTTTTTCCAGCACTTATTACAATCTCTACTTTATTAGTTTTAAGTAATATTATGAAAGTTTCTGGTATGATAAGTATAATGGCAAATACAATTGCTATGGTTACAAGAGATTTATATCCTGCAATGTCCCCTGTAATTGGTTCTTTAGGAGCATTTATCACAGGAACAGGTTTAGGTTCTAATATAATGTTTGCTCCTATGCACTTAGAAGCTGCTACAAAATTAGGTTTAAATCCAATAACAATTTTTGCTGGACAAAATGCTGGAGCTTCTTTAGGAAATTTAATCTGTACTAATAATATAATTGCTGTTGCTATTACTGTGGATTTAATAGGAAGAGAGGGAGAAATTATGAAAAAAGTATTTAAACCTTTCTTTATAATTGTTTCAACTTATATGGTAGTAACTATGTTGTATACTCATATTATTTTTCCAACTTGGGGATTATAAAAATATATTTATATAACAAAATAGAGTTATTATATTTTATAAGTCATCAATAAAATATAATAGCTCCATATTTTTTATTATTTTCAAACTCATTTTAAATATAATTTTTGTACATTATTTAAAATTTTATCTCTTGCCTTTTTTTTAATTTATTAATATCTTTTTTAATTACAACATAAATCAAATAAAAATATATAAATAATTACTAATTTTTGTTTGAAATAAATATACGTTATCATATCAAAAAAATTGCTTTGTAACTCTAAAAATATTAAGCAATTTTAAACTTTCCTAAATAAAACTTATGTAATTTTAAACTTTTTATATATTTTTATAGAACTTTTTTATTTAATATTGAAAAAATATAGGGATTATGATACTATTTAAGTATCTGGGAAAATCATACTAAAATCTAGGAGGTAAAAATGAATATTGGCAAAAAATTTTTAATGGTTGGAATTTTAGCAACAATGTCTACACTGGCTATGGGAGCAACTGCAAAAACAGGAAAAGAAAATGACAGAGTTATAGTTGCTCATCGTGGAGCTAGTGGATATTTACCAGAACACACTTTAGAATCAAAAGCCTTAGCATTTGCTCAAGGAGCAGATTATTTAGAACAAGACCTTGCAATGACAAAAGATGACCACATAGTAGTAATACATGACCATTTTTTAGACCAATTAACAGATGTAGCAAAGAAATTCCCTGATAGAAAAAGAGCCGATGGCCGTTATTATGTTATTGATTTTACTCTTGATGAGATAAAATCTTTAGAGATGACAGAAAATTTTGAAACAAAAGATGGAAAAGAAGTAGCTGTGTATCCTGGACGTTTCCCTCTATGGAAATCTCATTTCACAATCCATACTTTAGAAGAAGAGATTGAATTTATTCAAGGGTTGGAAAAATCAACAGGAAAAAAAGTTGGTATATATCCAGAGATAAAAGCTCCATGGTTCCATCATCAAAATGGAAAAGACATAGCAAAAGCAACTCTTGAAGTACTAAAAAAATATGGATATACTACTAAAGATAGTCCTATTTATTTCCAAACATTTGACTATAATGAATTAATTCGTGTAAAAACTCAATTACTTCCTCAAATGGGAATGGATTTAAAATTAGTCCAATTAATTGCCTATACTGATTGGCACGAAACAGAAGAAAAAAATAAAGATGGTGAATGGGTAAATTATAGTTATGATTGGATGTTTGAACCTGGTGCTATGAAAGAAATTTCTAAATATGCTGATGGAGTTGGACCTGCTTGGTATATGATGATTGATGAAAATAATTCTAAAAAAGGAAATCTTGTTATGACTAATATGGTTGAAGATATAAAATCAACTAATATGGAATGTCACCCATATACTATAAGAAAAGATGCTCTACCAGAATTTGTAGACAATGTAGATGAATTATATGATGTTTTATTATATAAAGCAGGAGCCACAGGATTATTTACAGACTTTCCAGATTTAGGAGTTAAATTTGTAGAAAGTAAATAATAAATTTTTGAGAGAAACATTTTTATGTTTCTCTCTTTTTTATTAATTCAATATAAAAAAATACCCTCAATCTAAATTATAAATTGAGGGTTAATTATTATTTTTTATTTTTTCTATTTTCTGAATTATCTATTATCTCTTTTATTTTTCCTTTTTCAAATACCACTATTCTATCAGAAACTTTATTTACAAAGTTCATTTCATGGCTTACAATAACCATTGTGATATTACTTGTTTCTCTTAAATCTTCAATAACATTTAAAACTTCGTTTACCATTTCAGGGTCTAATGCTGATGTTGGCTCATCAAACAGTAAAACTTCTGGATTTTTTGCCATGGCTCTTGCTATTGCCACCCTTTGTTTTTGTCCTCCTGATAAAGTTTTTGGATAAACATCAGCTTTCTCCTTTAATCCAACTCTATCTAAAAGTTCTATAGCTATTTTTCTAGCTTCTTTTTTATCCATTTTATCTACTATTACTAAAGATTCCATTATATTTTGTGCTGCTGTTTTATGTGGAAAAAGATTAAAAGATTGAAATACCATTCCCATTTTATTTTTTTCAGGAACATTAATTTCACCAGAATCAATAGTTTCTAAATCTATAAGACATCTTAGGAAAGTTGATTTTCCTCCACCAGATGCTCCTATTATAGATATTACTTCTCCTTGGTTTATATCCAAATCAATCCCTTTTAAAATTTCATCATCACCAAATTTTTTATGTAAATTTTTTACTGAAATGTAACTCATTATATCATCACCTTTTGTTCTAATTTTTTAAATAACATTATAATTACTACAGACATTAAGAAATATAAAGCTCCACAAATTGCAAAAGGAATTATAGAGAAATCTCTAGTTACTAACTCTTTTGAATTTCTAAGAATTTCTGCCATTCCTATAGCTGATACTAAAGAAGTATCTTTTACTAATGCTATTGCTTCATTTGATAAAGGTGGTAATGCTGTTATAAGAGATTGAGGGATTATGATTCTTCTCATAGTTTGCCAATAACTTAATCCCAATACTTTTGCTGCTTCATATTGTCCCTTTTCAATTCCTAAAATACTTCCTCTAAAAATCTCACAGAAATATGCTGCATAGTTTATTGTAAAAGTTATTACAGCAGCTGAAAAAGCTGTTAAAGTAATTCCAACTATTGGAAGTCCATAATATACAAAGAAAAGTTGTAATAATAGAGGAGTACCTCTGAATATAGAAGTATACACAACTATTATATTATTTACTATTCCTTTATTCTTTAATCTTCCTAAAGATAAAATCACACCTAAAGGTAATGAAAATACCATTGTTAATATATATAAATTTACTGTAAGTCCCATACCTTTAAGTATGAATAAAAAATCATTATACATTTATTTCTCTCTCCTAATCCTATCTATTTTAATTATTCTCCAAACCATTTTGATACTATTTTATTATAAGTTCCATCTTTTTTCATCTCATCTAAAGCTTTTTGAACTTCATTTCTAAATGCTTTATCAGATTTTCTAAAAGCAACTCCATAATACTCAGTTGTTAAAGATTCTGTTGAATAAGCTAGTGCATTTTTCTTAGAGTTATAATATTTACCATTTACTGCATCAACTACAACAGCGTCTAATCTTCCAGCTTCTAAATCCATTAAAGCTTCTACATTAGTTGCATATTTTTTTATCTCTTTTGTTTTTTGAGATATTGGATTTTTTGCTACAGCTACATCAGCTGAACTTCCAAGTTGCAATCCTACTACTTTTCCTTCTAATTCTGCAACTTTATCTATTTTATTCTCTTTTCTCGAAAATATCATTTGCCCATCTTCAAAATATGGTTCAGAGAACAATGCTTGTTTTTCTCTAGCTTCTGTTATTGTCATTCCATTCCATACCATATCTATTTTTTTTCCTTTTAAATCAAATAAAATTCCATCCCACTCACAAGGTTTAAATTCAGCTGTAACTCCTAATCTTTTAGCCACTTCATTAGCTAAATCAATATCAAATCCAACAATATTTCCAGCTTCATCTCTAAATCCCATTGGAGCAAAAGTAGCATCTAATCCTACTATCATTTTTCCTTTCTTTTGAATATCTTTCAAAGAATTATCTGCTCCAAAACTGCTTGTAAATACTCCTAAAACCATCATTATAATTACTATTATTTTTTTCATAAGTCCTACCTCCTAAATATTTATATAAATTTTACTTTTTTACTTTATTACTTTATTTTACTAAAGTGATATTTTTTAAAAATAAACCATTTAGAATAAACTAAATGGTTTTAATTTTTACTTTAGTCTACTAAATTATTTCTATGGATAGATAATATCACTTTCCAAAATATTTGTCAAGAGTTTTTTAAATAATTTTTCTCCCATGATATTCTGTTGAAATAATTTCTTTTGAAACTTCTTCAAAGTTTGATGTTGTAACTCCACCTGCAACGATTATAGTAATTTTATTACTAGCTTTTTTTATCATTTTGTTTAATATATTTTTTCCATCTAAAGCCTTTGCTTTTGTCCCTGAAGAAAGTATTCTCTTTACTCCAACTTTTGCTAATTTTGGAACTTCTGGTATAGGATTTTCTAAATCATCAATGGCTTTATGAAAAGTCACTTCCATTGGAGAAGATAATTCTATTAATTCTTGTAATAAATCATAATCAATCTCATCATTTTTAGTAAGAACTCCTAAAACTACTCCCTTTACTCCCAAAGATTTACACATTTCTATATCATTTTTCATTATTTCTATCTCATTTTTATTATAACAGTAATTTCCGCCTCTTGGTCTTATCATTACAAAAACTGGTATTTTTATTTTTGATACAGCTTGTTTTATTGTACCATAAGAAGGTGTGGTTCCTCCTACTTCTAAATTATCACAAAGTTCTATTCTATCCGCTCCTCTTCTTTCTGCATTTAAAGCTTCTGTGAAAGAGCCTACACAAACTTCCTTTAACATAATCCCCCTTTATTGATTTTATATTCCTTCTCCCATTTTTATTAGAGTATGAGTAAATTTATTAGCATTTTCCTCGTCCATAAGTATTACTAATAAATCCCCACTTAATATTTTTGTACTTCCATGTGGAGTCACTCCTCTATCTCCTCTTTCTATTTCAACTATCAAACAACTTCCTGGCCATACTATATCTTTTATATAAGTATTATCAAACTCTGAATCTGGCCCTACAGGTACTTTTACTATTACCTTTTTCTCATTATCTCCTGTTGTTTCTTGCTCTTTTGGTAACATATTTTCCAATAATAAATCATAAATAGGTTTTATACCTATTAATTCTGATATTAAAAATGTTGTCATACATGCAGTTACAACTGGAAAGAAATGATAGAAAGAACCTGTCATTTCAAGTATAAGTACTGTTCCTGTCAAAGGAGATTTTACAACAGTTGTAAGAAGTGTTGCCATACCTAAAATTATAAAATATACATCGTAATCATTTGTTAGGTTAAACATATCTATTACAACCATTCCATATATTTTTCCAATAATTGCTCCTATTACTAACATTGGCAAAAATATTCCTCCAGGAATTCCTGTCGCATAACAAACTAATGTAAATAAAAATTTTCCAACTAATAAAATAAATAATGTCTTATAAGCAAAATTTTCATGAATTATTCTTTCTGCTAATCCATGTCCTCCACCTGTAATATCAAATAAAAATATTCCTACTACAATAGTTATTCCTACAACTATTACAGGTTTTATCATTGGATTCATTTTTATATTTTTATACAATTTTTGAAAATAAAAAATTCCATCACTAAATAATTTTCCAATAAATGTTATTATTATAGCTAAAACTATTATTAACATATAATGATTTAATTGATAGAATTCATCTACATGAATATTAAAACTTGGAGAAAATCCAAAAAAATATTTTGAAACAAATTCTGCTGATACAGAAGCAATTAATACACAAGTTACAAGAAGTGGAGACATAAATTTATGTAATTCCTCTATTGCAAAAACTGTTCCAGCTATTGGAGCCCCAAAAGCTGCTGCAAGTCCAGCACTAGCTCCACAAGTTACTAAATATTTTTTTTCATACTCTTCTCTCTTAAATATTCTAAAAATTCCACTACCAACCTCTGCTCCTAATTGAACAGAAGGTCCTTCTCTTCCTAATGACATACCCACTACAATAGCAAGTACACCACCAAAAAATTTAGCTCCTAATTCTTTTACCCAATTAAAATCCATTTGTCTGGCAATTATTCCTTTTACTTGAGGAATTCCACTCCCTTTAACCATAGGAATTTTAACAATTATCCATCCTAAAATTAAAGAGATTATTACTCCTCCAATTACTAAACCTAAAAAGACTTTAATTCCAAAATTTTCTCTTACATAACTATAGACATCTCTTCTAAAAATTTCAGCCAAACTTAAAGAAGCTCTATAAGCTACTGCTACTGCTCCTGAAAAAATTCCAACTAGAAAAGCTAAAAAATATAAATCCATATGAGACTTCATATGAAACTTTAAGGCACTATAACCTGTTTCTTTTTTCATATATGCTTCTCCTTGTTTTTTATTTACATTGTATAATTATATAATATTTATTAAAAAAAAGCAAGGTCAATTATTTATCTAAATATTTAACCTTATCTTTTTTTATTTATAACTATAACAATACAACTATATCTTTTTTTCCATAAACTTTTTCACCTTTTTTCAAAAGATTATAAATATATTCTTTATTTTTTAAAGATAATTTTTTTGACCAAGAATTTTGATAATTTATAAGCTCTTTTTCACAAACTATCTCTATATTTTTAGGAATTACATATTTATCTTCTACTATTTTTATATTTTTATTAGATTTTATATTTTCCCCCTCTTTTATAAAAATCAAATAATTATCTATTTTACTTTTTGGATAATTATTTAAGAAAATATAAAAATCATATCCCTTTTCTATTTTACAAGATATATCTAAAAAATTTTCTAAATTTTTATCCTCAATAGTTTCAGTTACTAATAATACTTTCTTTCCAATACTTTTATAATAAAGTCCTATGGTTTTTATAATTATTCCAATTCCTCTATTTTCTTTATAAATTCCTATAGTATTATTTTTTTCCTTAAATATTGAAGCTAAAATATTTTTTTGAAAAGAATTATAATTTAATTGTCCTATAAGATATTCTTTTATATCTCTAAAAATCTCACTATTTTTTATTTTATAAGTTTCAAAAGAAAAATCTCTATAAATATTTATATATACATTAAAATTTTCAGAAGTTTCTTTTATTTCTTCTAATTCACAAGAAAAATTATAACCAAATCTATTTTTTAAATTTGAAAGTAAATATGAAGTAGTATCATCTAACTCTCCAACTATTACCTTATTTTCTAAGACATAAACTTTATTATCATAAAAATTAAAAGTTAAATTATCTTTTATTCTCTTTCTTGTATAAAATACAGTTTTAATTGGAAAAACTGTATCATAAAGTTCTGTATCTTCATAAAGAGCTATATTTTTATAAGTATTATCTTTTTGGCTTGGTTTTATATCCTCTATAAAAATTTTATACTGATATTTATCTCTAAATATTTCTGTTTTTAATTTAAAGGCTATATCAATAGTTTCTAAATCTTCTATCTCATTATATAAGTCTGCACTATTCCACCAAACACAGTTTCTTACTTCAACACCATTTTTTATTATATTTAACATAAGATGTGTTAAATCTTTTCCAATCTTTCTAAAGTTTGTAAATTTACAATTTTTCATAACAAAAATTGGTGTAGAGTTTCCAAAACCAAAAGGCTCCATCTTAGAAATTTCCTGTAAAAAATCAAAAGAAATTTTTTGTATCTGTACCTCTTTATCTATTTTTATAGGTCTTAAATAATCTTCATCTCCTAATTGAGTTTTTACATATTCATTTAATCTTTCTTTTAATTCATCTATTTTTTCAATAGGAATTGTAAATCCTGCTGCCCCTGAATGTCCTCCATATTTTACAAAAACATCTCTTACATGATTAAGGGCTTCTATTATATTAAAACTTTCTATACTTCTACAAGAAGCTACCCCTACACCCTCATCTTTTTTTATATCAATTATAAGTGTAGGTTTGTAATATCTATCTAAAACTTTAGAAGCTACTATTCCAATTACTCCACTGTGAAGTTTTTCTTTAGCAACAATAAGTATTCCATTAGAATCTAATTTCTTTTCCTCTATTTCTTCTACCACTAAATCAAAAATTTCTTTTTGAATATCTTTTCTATCTTCATTTTGATTTATAAGCTCATAAGAGATTATATCCAAAATTTTATTATCTTCATTTATTAAAAGTTCAACACTTTTTTTAGCATCTTCCAATCTTCCAGCAGCATTAAAAATAGGAGCTATTATAAATCCAATATCATAAGTATCATAAGTTTTCTCTGAAAAATCTGGAAAAAGTTTTCTCTCTAATACTTTTAATCCTTTCCAATTTGTTCTTTTTAATTGTTCTAAACCCTTTTTTACTATTATTCTATTGTCTTCTATTAGAGGAACTAAGTCAGCCACAGTTCCAATAGCTGCAATATCAAGATATTTATAGGCTTTTTCTTCTGAATTTAATTTTCTAAAAAGTCCTAAAGCTAACATAAAAGCTGTACCAGCTCCTGAAAGTCCTTTAAAATTAAAATCATTGTCCTCTCTTTTTACATTTACAACACAAAGAGCCTTTGGTAAATCATTATTTATTTCATGGTGGTCTGTTATTATCATATCCATTCCAATAAAGTTTGCAAAATCAACTTCATCAACAGAGAATATTCCACAGTCAACAGTTATTATTAAATCTCCACCATCATCTTTTATTTTTTGTATTGCTTCTTTATTAAGGCCATACCCCTCATCTCTTAAAGGAATATAATAATTTACCTCTATTCCAATCTCTTTAAAAACTCTATAAAGGATACTTGTTGCAGTTATACCGTCAACATCATAATCCCCATATATCCAAATATTTTTTTTATTTTCTCTAGCCTCTAATAAAATATCTATAGTTTTTTCTAAATCTTTAATATCAAAAGGATTTCTTAAATTTTCTATATCTCCATATAAAAATCTCTCTATCTCATCATCTGTCTTTACATCTCTAGCTTCTAAAATAGAAATTAAATCTTTACTATATTTTTTATTTTTTTTGATATTTTGGGTAGTTTTATAAATCCATCTTGTATTTCTCAACTCAAACACCTACTTTTGTATTTTTTCTATTTTAATTATATAATTTTTTTGATAAAAATTTAAGAAAATTTTATAGAGATAAATTTATTTTATAATATAAAAGAAGAAGAGATTTATTTCTCTCCTTCTTTTATATTTTATTCTTCATATAACTTATTAACTATAGCTAAAAGTGATATAACTCCTGTAGTTATACATTCTTCATTAGCATTAAACATATCAGAGTGTAATGGATAATTTTCTTTATCTTTATATCCACATCCTAATCTAAACATTGCTCCTGGTATCTTTTGTAAATAATATGCAAAGTCTTCTGAACCCATTGATGGAACAGGATTATAAATATAATTTTCTTCTCCTAAAATATCTTTACATGCTTTTTCTATAAGATTAGAAATTTTTTCTTCATTTACAACATTTGGAGTCTTTTTATTTATTTGAACTATAGCTTTACCTCTATATGTTTCTGCTATTCCACAAGCTACTTCTTCTAATCTTTTATGAACATATTCTCTTATTTCATTTGATAAAGTTCTAATACTTCCTTGAATTTCTACTGTTTTGGGAATAACATTTATAACTTCTCCTCCATGTATAGTTGAAATTGTTATTACTCCTGATTCTAAAGGAGAAACTTCTCTAGAAATTATATTTTGAATCCCTACTATAATATTTCCAGCTATCATTATAGGGTCTACTGCTTTATATGGGTGTGCAGCATGTCCTTGTTTTCCTTCTATAATTATCTTAAAAGTATCTGAAGCTGCACTCATTTCCCCATGTCTATGATAGACTTTTCCAGCTTCTACATTTGGCCAACAATGTAATCCAAATATTACTTCGGGCACAGGATTTTCTAAAGCTTTATTTTCTATCATATATTTAGCCCCTACTCCTGTTTCCTCTGCTGGTTGAAATATTAATTTTACTTTTCCAAGTAATTTCTCTTTATTTTCATTAAGAATTTTAGCTACTCCTAAAAGACAAGTTGTATGAATATCATGTCCACATGCATGACATACTTTTTCTTTTTTAGATGAAAAAGATAATTTTGTATTTTCACTAAGAGGTAAAGCGTCTATATCTGCTCTTATTCCTATACATCTTTCCCCTTTTCCTTCTATTAAAGCCACTACTCCTGTTTTTCCTATTTTTTCTATATTTTCTAAACCAAATTCTTTTAATTTTTTTACAATAAAATCACTTGTTTCGTATTCTTCCATTGAAAGTTCAGGATTTTCATGGATTCTTCTTCTAATTTCTATTAATTCTTCTTTTATCTTTTCTACTTCATTTTTTATAAAATTATTTTGAAACATTAATAACCTCCTAAATAAATACTCCTGCTCCAGGACCTAATGGAATATTTAAAATAAACCATCCAATTAATACTATAGTTTGAATAACTAATAAAGTAATTGTAAAAGGTAACTCTAAAGATATCATAGTTCCTACACCAATAGGTTTATCATAATTTTTAGGTTTATATTGTTCTAATAATCCTAAAATTACAGGTACTGCTCCTGCTATTGGAGATATTATATTAGTTGCTCCATCTCCTATTCTATAAGCTACTTGTGTTAAAGCTGGAGAAAATCCAACCATTGTAAACATAGGTATAAATACAGGAGCTAAAATCAACCATTTTGCTGAAGAACTTCCTATAAATAAATTTAGACATGTACACATAAAAATTAAAATTACTAATAGAGGAATTTGTCCTATATCTAATGTTTTTATAAAATCTGCTCCTTTAACAGCTAGTATTGTAGCTAGTTTACTTTTTCCAAAAAGATATACAAACATAGAAGCTGGAAACATTGTTACAAATATAGAAGTCATTCCTACTAATTCTTTTTGCATAAATTTAGGTATATCATGTAATTTTTTTATTACCCCTGCTCCTACTCCATAAGCACTTCCAGTTATAAAGAAAGTTGAAAAAATAACAGGAACTATTGATGACATTAAAGGGGATTTTGGTAAAAATCCTCCAACTTCATTTTTGAAAAATGCTTTTTCAGGAAAAATTAAAATTGATAATATTATAATCCATATAATTAAAGCAATTAAAGAATATTTTAATCCTTTTTCTTCTTCTTTTGATAAATCATATTTTTCTTCTTGAGTATTTTCAAGTTCAACATTTTCATCTACTAATTTTACTAAGAACTTTTCAGTAACAATAGTTAAAGCTACTGTTAAAATAAATGTCACTGTAGACATAAAATACCAGTTTATTACTGGTGTTATTGTCATTGGAATATTTAATGATTTAGCTACACTTTCTGTTATTCCTGATACAACTACGTCATTTCCTGAAATAAATAAGCTAGCACTTAATCCTCCAGAAGCAGCTGCATAGCCTGCTACTATTCCTAACCAAGGATTTCTTCCTAAAGCTTTAAATATTGCTGCTCCAATAGTAGGTGTAAATAATATTCCTGCATCAGAAGCTACACTTGAATTTATTCCTATAAATATTAAAACTGCTGTAACTATATAAGAAGGTGCTTTTAAAATTAATTTTCTTATTATTGATGATAAAAATCCAGTTTGTTCTATTAATCCAACCCCCATCATCATCACTAATACTAAACCTAATGGTGGGAATGATATATAATTTTTTACTAATCCTGCTATAAATGGTCTCATCTCTGCATAAGATAGTAAATTTACTACAGATACTTTTGTCATTACCATTTTTCCATCTTTAGGAGTTAAATATTCTACAGCTACTCCACACTTATTTAAAATAAAAGATAAAATTAAAGTTATTGAACATAGTAAAAGAAATAACCAAAATGGATGTGGTAATTTATTTCCCAGTTTTTCAATAACTCCTATAAATTTTTCTAGAAATGTTGTCTTACCTTTTTTTTCCATAATTTTCTCTCCCCTTTCTTAATATTTTCAGTCATCTTTTAGGACATTAAATTAAAATTATTATACAATATCTCTTTTTAAAAGTCAATTTTTTATTTTTAAATATAAATATTTTATGTTATAATTATTATAAAAATATTATAAAGGATTATATTTATGTTAAAAATAGCTATATTAACTCCAAAAAATTCATATTCTAAAATAAAAGAAGCTCTAAAAAATGTTTCTGAAGAGATTGATTATATTTTTTATGATGATTTATATAAATTAGGAGAAATATATTTAAATATTGCTCATAAATATCATGGTATTATTACAAGTGGTCCTATTGGATATGAAGTAATTAAAAAAAATGCTAAAATAACTACACCTATATATTTTTTAGAAATTTCTAGAAGTGACTTATTTAAATATCTTTTTGATATATTAAGAAAAAATCCTAATATAAATTTTTCGAGAATTTTTATTGATTTTATTTCTGAAGAAGATAGAAACTACTGGCTTCAAAATATTTTCTCAAAAAAAGAGTGTCCTATTTTTTTACCACTAGATTACAGCGAAACTTCTCTTTATGAAAATTTTAAAACTAAATATTTAACTTTAAAAGAAAATAATGAGATTGATTTAGCTCTTACAAGAATAAGTAATATTTTACCATTTTTAGAGGAAAATAATATTCCTTTTATGTTTTTGTTTCCATCATCTGAAACTATAAAGGAAATTGTTTTAAATTCTATAAATGATATAAAAGCAAAAAAATTTGAGGAAAAACAAATTATTTTTGGAAAAATAACTTGTAATTTAGATGAGGAAAATTTCAAAATATTAATCTCTTCTATATGTAAAAATTGCATTGTACAACAAAATAAAACAAATATTGAAATATTAATAATAAAAGAAGATTTTTTTTCTTCTAATCTTCATAATTTTTTAAAAGAAAAACTTAATTCTTCATTTTACATTGGATGGGGACTAGGAAATACTATTGGAGAAGCTAGGTATTATTCTGAAGATTCTTATAAAAAAAATAAAATTTCTTTAGGAGAAGACTTTTTTTTGATTTCCTCTAAAGAAACTATTCTTCTTTCATCTGAAAATTCTGATAGAAAAAATGATTTAGAGATAATTAAAAAGTTTTATTCTTTAAATATTGTTGGAGAAAAAGCAAATATTCTGATTGAGTGTTTGAAAAAAAATGAAGGAGTAACTGCAGATCAACTTGCTTCTTATTTAAATGTATCAGAAAGAACAGCAAATAGAATATTAGAAAAGTTATATAAAAGTAACATAATTATTTTTTTTATAAAAAAAATAAAAAGAGGGCGACCTAAAAAATTTTATATTTTAAAATAAAAAGAGATGAAAAATAATATCATCTCCTTTTATTTTTATAATAATATTTTATTATTTAAGATTTTTTAATGTAGGGAATAAGATTACATCTTTAATTGTAGGGCTTCCAGTTAAAAGCATTACAAGTCTATCAATTCCTATTCCAAGTCCTCCTGTAGGTGGTAAAGCTGCTTCTAAAGCTTCTATAAATGTATCGTCAATTTCTGGAGTAGCTTCATCATTTCCAAGTTCTGCTTCTTCAATTTGAGCTTCAAATCTTCCTCTTTGGTCAGCTGGGTCATTTAACTCAGAGAAAGCGTTTGCATATTCTCTTGAATCGATAAATAACTCAAATCTTTCTGTAAATCTTGGGTCATTAGGGAATCTTTTTGAAAGTGGAGATATTTCTACTGGATGTCCATAAATAAATGTTGGTTGAGTAACTTTATCTTCACATTTTTCTTCAAAGAATTGGTTTATAATATGTCCTACACCAGTCATATGAGGTAAAACTTCTACATTGTGCTCTTTAGCAATAGCTTTAGCTTCTTCAAAAGTCATTTCTTTCCAGAAGTCAACTCCTGTAACTTCTTTTATCATATCAACCATATGAACTCTGTGGAATTTAGATAAATCTAAATCTTTTCCATTATATTGAACTTGTAAAGTTCCTAAAACTTTCATAGCTACATGTTTAATAATATCTTCTGTTAAATCCATCATAGATTCATAATCAGCATAAGCCATATATAATTCTATTGATGTAAATTCTGGATTGTGTCTTGTAGAAATTCCTTCATTTCTAAAACATCTATTGATTTCATATACTCTATCAAATCCACCAACTATTAATTTTTTTAAGTATAACTCAGGAGCTATTCTTAAATATAGAGGCATATCTAAAGCATTGTGATGAGTTATAAATGGTTTTGCAGCTGCTCCTCCTACGATTGGATGTAACATTGGAGTTTCAACTTCTAAGAAATTTTTAGCATTTAAGAAGTTTCTAATCTCACTTATAATTCTAGTTCTTTTTATAAATGTTTCTTTAACTTCTCTATTCATTATTAAGTCTACATGTCTTTTTCTATATCTAGTTTCAATATCTGTTAAACCGTGGAATTTTTCAGGTAAAGCTTTTACGTTTTTAGAAAGTAAAGTAAATTTACTAACTCTTAAAGTTTTTTCTCCTGTTTTTGTAACAAATAGAGTTCCTTCTATTCCTACAATATCTCCAACTCCACATTTTCTTATTAATTCCCAAACTTTTTCATCTTCAAAAGCATCTTTTCTAGCATAGAATTGAATTCTTCCTGTTTGGTCTTCTAAATGAGCAAATCCTGCTTTACCCTGGATTCTATATCCCATTATTCTTCCAGCTGTTCTATAAACAGGTTTTACTTCTGCATCTTCTGCTGGAACTTCTTTATCTAAGATTTCTCCTATCATAAATTCTTTATCAAATTTCTTTCCAAATGGGTCAAATCCTAATTCTTTTATTTCAGCAATTTTTTGCCATTGTTCTGCTAAAAGACGGTCTTCAGCAACAAAATCAGCATATCTTTTCATTAACTCTTCTCCTTTTATATTAAATTTTATTTTAATCTCTTATTTAGTAAATTACTTTAAACTTCTTAAATATATTATACTTTTTCTACCCCAAACTGTAGAATTATAATTTTTACTTACGCCTTCAAAAGTTTTGATAGCTTTTGCTCTCTCACCTTTTTTGAAATAGATATCACCTAATTTATATTGAGCTTCTGGATATTTACTATTTTCTAATGTTACTTTTTCTAAATATTCTTTAGCTTTACTTTGATTTCCTGTAACATAGTAAGAGTTTCCAAGTAAGAAATATAATTCTTGTGTTTCTTTATATTCAGGTTTTGCTTGAGGAATAATTTTTTCTAATACCAATATTGCCTCTGCATAGTCTTCATTTTTATAATAAGTTACACCTTTATCATAATCTGATATAAAAGTATTGTATTCTAAATTTATATTTTCTTCTACTGTATTTGTTTCATTATTATTTTCTGTGTTTTCTGTAGTATTTCCTTCTGTTGTATTATTTAATATAGTTTCTGTAAAACTACTTTTTAAAGGTGTTGGTAATAATCCACCTTTATTTTCTGAATAATGAGTTCCCTTAGAAATATTTCCACTTCTAAAATAGAAAACTCCTAAAGAGTTAGCTAATTCCCTACTAGGTTTTACATAGTAAAACTCTTCTAAGAAATTTAATTCTTCAGCTGTTGGTCTTCCTCTTTTTATTATATTATTTTTTATAACTTCATTTAATTCTATAGTATTTTCTTTAAAATTAAAATAAGTTTTTGATAAAGCATAATCATTATTTAAAACTTTTTCTCTACCTAATAAAATTTTTATTTTTTCTTCAGAAGATAATTGACAATTTTCTTCTAAGAAAGTAGCTTCACTAGATACTACTTGTCTATCATTATTTGTTACCCCTTGATTAAATAGAGCAAAACTTGCATCTTTTACTCTTGAACTTTCTGGGAATAAAATTTTAAAAGCTTGAACACTATTTTTTAATTTTCCTATATCTTGTTCTTCAACATTTTTACTTATGATATTATTTAAATCGAAAGCTGAGATTTGGTAAGGTGCTTTATTATTAATAACAATAGTTTGAGAATTTTCTCCATATTTCTCTAAAACAAATCCAAATTTTCCCTGATATAAACTTCTAAAATAAAATATTCCGCCTCTTATGAAAGCATCATAAGAATTTACATTAGGTGTTGCAAGAACTGTAAAGTTATAAGCAGTAGTAGGTATTGCTATATACTCTCCTAAATATAAATCAAAAGCATTTCCATCCATATATGTTCTAGTTGTATTGTTTCTTATGTTACTAGATACTATATCTAAAAAATAAGCAATTCCAGAATCACTTAAGAAAAATTTCTCTTGTGAAAGTGCTTTATCTTTTTCAACTTCCATATTAAGCTCTGGTACTCTTCCATAACCTCCATTTAATGAAGTCAAATTTTGACAACTATAAAAAAGGTTTACTAAAACAGCAATAAATATAAACTTTTTCATTAATCCTCCTATATTTCTTCTATAGAAATAAAGATTTTATTAATTTCTTCTTTTCCTTGATATATTGTATATTCTGTTGCAAAACCATTTGGTTTAATTTCTAATTTTCTAGTAAATAAACTTAATTCTACATTAAGATATTGATTTTTATATCTAAATGTTGTTTCCAAATTTTTTTTTAATAAAAGAGATGTTTTAGTATTTCCAACTCTTTCTATTATAACAGAATCTTTAAAAAGCTTTATAATATTTCTTCCAAGTTCATCTATATAAATATATTCTATTTGATTTCCATCATTTTTTTTTAAAGCTTTTATCTCTTTTTCAATTAAACTTTGTTGATTTTCCAAAGTTTTTAGTCTTAAAAGAACTTTCATTAATAATCCTCTTCATCATGGTAATCTTCATTATCAAATCTTTCTCTTGAATTACGAGTATCTTCTCTGTCATAGTACTCATCATCTTCCCAATCCCCAATATCTTCTTTGTCGTCACCATACTCTTCTTCCCAATATTCTAAGATTTCTTCAACTTGGTCTTCGTCATCAATATACTCTAAATCTTCCTCATCATTTGCTAAAAATACATATTTTTCTCCATCGCTACTTTCAGCAATTACATAATCATCATTATCATAAGTTAATGTAGCTACAATTTCAAATTCAATTTCATCTCCTAGAACTCTTCCTGTAAAGTAATCTCCAGGTAAAAACATAAAAATCCCTCCTAAGTTAAACTTTTATTTATGATATTTTATATTATTAATTATACTAAACCATCTATAAATTTGTTCAGATAGTATAAGACGCATTAGTTGATGAGGAAAAGTCATTTTTGAAAAACTCAATCTAAAATCTGACTCCTTTTTTAATTCATCAGATACTCCATAAGAACCACCTATTATAAAGTTAATAGTACTGTACCCTTTTATACAAATATTTTCTATCTCCTTAGCCATTTCCTCTGAAGATATATTTTTTCCTTGTATATCTAGTAATATATTATAGCCCTTATTTTTTTCTAAAGTTTCAAATATACTTTTTGATTCTTTTTCTATAGAAGTACTTCTATCAGAATCATTTCCAAACTCTTTTAACTCAATTATTTTAAATTTTCCAAAAGCTTGCATCCTCTTAGAAAATTCAGCTATTCCATCTAAAATATATTTTTCTTTTACTTTTCCTATACAAATAATATTTATATTCAAAATAGCTCCTTATTTACTCCCTAATCTTCCAAAATGTTTTTCTATATCCCTTAAAGAAAGTTTTAATAAAATCGGTCTTCCATGAGGGCAAGTGTATTCTTCTATTTCAAATAATTTATCCAAAAGAATTTTCATTTCCTCAATAGATAATTTTTGATTTGCTTTTATTGCACCTTTACAAGATGTCATTATTATACTTTCTTCTAATAGAGAATTTTTTATTTTTGAATTTTTTAAATCCTCTATGATATTTTTTACTAATTCTTCAATACTACATAAAATTTTAAAGTTTGGTATTCCTCTTACAAGAATATCATTTTTTTCAAAAAAATCAATATCAAATCCAAAACTTTTTAAAGTTTCCATATTTTCCTCAACTAATTCTCTCTCTTTGTTAGAAACTTTAAATTTTATAGGTACTAACAGATGCTGTATTGATATCTCTTTATTATAATAAGCCTTTTTATATTTTTCATATAATATTCTTTCATGAATTATATGTTGGTCATATATTTCTAAATTATTATCTCTTTCTATTAAAATATATGTATCATTTAATTGACCTATTATTTTGTAATATTTTTCTTCTGTTTTTTCTATAATTTTTTCGTTTTCTCTACCTTCTAGTGTATCAATTTTTTCGTTATTTGCAAAGATTTTTTTTAAATTTTTTTCTTTTTTTTCAAAATCTTTATTTATTTCCAAAGTTTTTTCTTCTGTAATATTTTGAATTTTTGGTTCACTAATAGGCTCATTAACAATAAATTTTTCCTCTTCAAAACTTTTTTCAACAACCTTCTCTTCTATTTTTTCTTCTTTTGGTATTGAAAGGTCTAAAGAGATTTTTTCAGCTTGAATTACTTCTTTTTGAAAATCTTTTATATTTAAAAAATTCTCATTAGTTTCTGGTTTTATTACAGGTGCTATAAAATCATCATCACCAAAAAGTTTTTTATTTACCTCATCATAAACATAATTATATACATACTCTTCATCAGAAAATTTAACTATTTTTTTAGTAGGATGCACATTTACATCTACATCTTTTGGGTCTAATTCCAAAAATAAAATTGCAAAAGGGTATCTTCCCTTCATAAGTTTTGTATAATATCCATCAATTAAAGCATTTTCTATAAGTTGTGATTTTACAGGCCTATTATTTATAAAAATAAATATAAAATCTTTATTAGAACGGTTAAGAGATATATTTCCTAAAAATCCCAATGGAAAAGATACTAAGTTTTCTAAAGTAGATTTTCCAAAAATTTCAAGAATTGTATTTTTCATCCCTCTTCCACTTGTCCTCAACACCTCTTTTCCATCATTTAAAAGAGTTATTGAAACATTTGGATTTGCCAAAGCCTCTAACAATACCACATCTTTTATAGCTCTAAATTCTGTAATCTCTTTTCTCAAAAACTTAAGTCTTGCTGGAGTATTAAAAAATAAATCTTTAACTTCTATTTCTGTCCCTACTCCTCTTGAGATTTCTTGAATATTAGTTATCTTCCCTCCTAAAGAAGTTAACATAGTTCCTATTTCGCTATCCTTATCTTTTGAAGAAATAGTCATTTTTGAAACTGAACTTATTGAAGAAAGTGCCTCTCCCCTAAAGCCATAAGTCATTATATTAAATAAATCCTCTTTGGTAGAAATTTTACTTGTTGCATGTCTTTCAATACAAAGTAATAAATCCTCCTTAGACATTCCTATCCCATTATCACTTATTTTTACATATCTATTATTATTTTTTATATTGATTGAAATCTCTGTACTTTTAGCATCTATAGAATTTTCTAAAAGTTCTTTTATCATATTAGCTGGTCTTTCTACAACTTCTCCAGCAGCTATCATATTAGAAACCTTTTCATCTAAAATATTTATAGTTCTAATTTTCTTACCTCCTATAAAAAAATTCTAGTGATATCAAATTATACTTCATAAAAAGAAATTTTTCTATATTATTTTTTTAATTATTTTTTATTTTTCTAAATTTTATGTTATAATATTTTAAAAAAATACTAAAAGATAGGGAGAATTTTATGAAAAAATTTTTACTTTTAATTATTCTTTCAATAATTGTAGGTTGTACTTCTACTAATAACAATATAAAAAATTTAAAAACAAATACAGAAATTATTTTACAATCAGAAAAAGAATTAAATAAATCTTTAAGAGAAGTGGCCATTGAAAAAAAAGTTTATAAAGGAAAAATTGCTTATGTTGCAGGAGAAACTACTCCTTTTACAGGAGTTTTTACAAGTAGATATATAGGACATCTTTTATATTTTGAAGAATATAAAAATGGACTTCTTGATGGAGCTCAAGTTTGGTTTGGAGATGATGGAAATATTGGAATGAGAAAATATTTTGTATCTGGAAAACAAGTAGGAAACCAAATTACATATTATCCTAATGGAAATATCCGTTCTATTTTTCCATTTAAAGATGGAAAAGTTGAAGGAACTATTGAGTGGTATAACAGAAATGGACTTCTTTTTGATACAAGTGAAATTATAGATGGTACAGGAAGATATATTGTTTATTGGAACAATGGAAAGATAAAAGAAATTGGAAATCTTACTAAACACAAAAAAACAGGTACTTGGAAAGAATTTAATCAAGAGGGAGAAATTGAAAAAGAAATTCAATATTCTAATAAAGGGACTATTTTAAAACAAAAATGGTATAAATAATCTTGTGAAACCAAAGATTTTATGTTATAATTTAATGCATGTGTAATTTATTTTTTGAAAGAGAGAAATATGGATATAAGAGCTTTAGAAAAAACTAATAAAATCGGTTATATATTTGATATTTTTTATCAAGGAAAGTATTTTGACTCTTTTGATGAGGTTACAAATAAAAAAAGTGTAAAAGGTCAGTTTAAAAATCTTATGAACTCTTTAGGCTTTACATGGGCTAAAGGTATCCAACAAGGAGGAAGGACAGATGCTAAAGTTTCCGGAAGTAATTGTCTTTATGTTAGTAGTACTTTCAACAGAAATATTCAGAAAATAATATCTGAATTCAACGGCTTAGCTAAGGGGGAAATGAAAATAACTCGTTGTAGAAAAACTTTTCCTAATCTCGTTTTCCCTGATTATGTAAAACAACGAAAATATATATATCAATATCCTAAAAAATTAATAACTCGTTCTGAAGAGGAGATTCAAACTCTTTGCAAAGAGTATAGTGGTACTTATGATGTAAGTATATTTACTGATTCTAAAGGAGAAAATCTTAAAGAACATATTAGAACTGTGGAGATTACTTATGAAAATGGACAACTTATTTTTTTAGGAGATTCATTTATGCCAAAACAGGTTAGAATAACAAGTGGATTTATTCTTACAGGAGAAAAAACTCCTCTGCCTGGAAAATATTTAAAACTTCATAGTGTAATTTTAGAAGATGAATTATTAAATAATATTTTTACAGAAGTTGATGATTTAAAGATTGACAATGTAGAAAAGATTGAAAGAAACTCTTTAGGAGATACTTATCTTCTATATGTTAATCCTTCTAAAAAAGGTGAAGTTATAGGTAAAAATGGTTCTAACATCAAAAAATTAAAAAAATCTCTTGGAAATGTTATTGTGAGGGAATATGATTTTATCTAGAGTGAAGCAAGTTTATACATACTTATTTTGCAAATATGATGAAAAAAATAATCTTTTAGTAAGGGAAATTTTAAATTCAGAAGAGTTTGAAATTTTTAACAAAATGAGTAGGTATGAAAAAATTCACTCTTTTAATTTACTCAAATTAATTTTAAATAATGAAATATTAAAAAATAATAAAGATTATCAAAAACTTGCCCTTCTTCATGATTGTGGTAAGAAAAATTTTTCTTTATTTAAAAGAATAAAAAAAGTTTTAGTAGGAGATAAGGAGTTAGAAAATCATCCTAATCTTTCCTATGAAAAATTAAAAAATATAAACTTAAATGTTGGGATATTAGCAAAACATCATCATGATAAATATTATGATGAAAATATGAAAATCTTCCAACAATTAGATGATAAATAATACAAAGAGGTAATAATGAAAGTAAATATAAGTAAATATCTTTTATCAGTTGAAAAACCAGCTCAATATCTCGGAAATGAAATAAACAGTTGCCATAAAGATGCATGGACAAGTAATATGTGTCTTGTTTTCCCAGATATATATGAAGTTGGAATGTCAAATCTGGGAATTAAAATTTTATATACTCTTATGAATAAAGTCCCTGGTTTCTATTTAGAGAGAGGTTTTATGCCTATGGACGATATGGAAGATATTATGAGAAAAAATAATATCCCTATGTTTTCTCTAGAAACTAAAAGTGAACTTAGAGATTTTGATGTAGTTGGATTTTCTCTTTCTTATGAAATGTGTTATCCAAATATGTTAAATGCTCTTTCTCTTGGAGGAATTCCTTTAAGAAGAGAGGAAAGAGGGGAGGAATATCCTCTTATAATGGCTGGAGGTACTTGTGTTATGAACCCAGCTCCTCTTGAAAAATTTGTAGACTTTCTAATGGTTGGTGACGGTGAGGAAAATATGCCTGAACTTGCTAGAATTTTAGTAGCTACAAAGGGAAAAACAAAGGCCGAAAAATTACAAGCTCTTTCAAATATTCAAGGAATTTACATTCCTAGTCTACATAATAAAAATAAAAAAGTTCAAAGGGCTATTGTAAAAGACTTAAATAAATGTGATTTATATGATGAACAACTTATACCTTATATGGCAATAGTCCACGATAGAGCCACTGCTGAAATTCAAAGAGGTTGTACAAGAGGTTGTAGATTCTGCCAAGCTGGAATTGTATATAGACCTGTTAGAGAGAGAAGTTTAGAAAAAAATATAGAACTTGTTTCAAAATTAATAGAAAATACAGGACATTCAGAAATTTCTCTTTCTTCATTAAGTAGTAGTGACTATACAAATATCGATTCACTTATCAGTGGTATAAAATCTAAATACTCTTGTGATAGTGTTGGAGTTTCACTTCCATCTCTTAGAATGAATCCTCATTCTGTTAAAGTTGCTGAAATTATAAGTGGAGGAAAAAGAACAGGATTTACTTTTGCTCCAGAAGCTGGAAGCCAAAGAATGAGAGATATAATAAATAAAGGTGTTACTGAAGATGAAATTATGGCTACAGCTGAAGCTGCTGTAAGAGCTGGTTGGATGTCATTAAAATTTTATTTTATGATTGGACTTCCTTTTGAAACTATGGAAGATGTACAAGGAATTTATGAGCTTGTTAAAAAAGTTTCTCAAATGTGTAGAAGTATAGATAAAAGAATAAATATCACTGCTAGTGTTTCTAACTTTGTACCAAAACCTCATACTCCTTTTGAATGGTGTAAACAAATGTCTATGGATGAAATGGTAGAAAAACATAATTTCTTAAAAGGATTATTTACAGGTTTAAAAGGTGTAGCTTTAAAAATTCATCCACCTAAAAAATCTTTATTAGAGGGATTAATTTCAAGAGGAGATAGCAGAACTGGTGATTTAATAGAATTAGCTTTCAAAAAAGGTGTTAAATTAGATGATTATAGAGATAACTATAATTTATGGATGGAAGCTTTAAATGAACTTGGATTAAGTGTTGATTATTATCTTGGAGAAAGAAGTTTTGATGAAACTCTTCCTTGGGATATTATTGATATTGGAGTTTCAAAGGAATTTTTAAAGAGAGAATATGAAAAAGCTAAGGCTCAAACTTTATCTCATGATTGTAGACTTGGCTGCTTAGGTTGTGGAATGAAAAAAATAATTCCAGAATGTGGAAATATTGTAGATACTAAAAAAGATTTTTCTTTATAAAATTTATGAAAGGTTGTGATTTTGTGATAAATATTGGAAATGATTGGGACGAATTATTAAAACCTGAATTTGAAAAAGAGTATTATCAAAAATTAAGAAGTTTTCTAGTAAATGAATATAAAACTCAAACTATCTACCCTAATATGAATGATATTTTTTCAGCTTTAAAACTTTCTAGTTACAAGGATACAAAAGTTTTATTACTAGGGCAAGACCCATATCATGGAGAGGGACAAGCACATGGCCTTGCTTTTTCTGTAAAACCTGGTATCACTCCACCACCATCATTAAAAAATATGTATAAAGAGATTGAAAATGAATTGGGAATCAAACCTCCTAATAATGGTTATTTGGTTTCTTGGGCTAAACAAGGTATCCTTATGATAAATACTGTTTTAACAGTTCGTGAGGGACAACCTAATTCTCATAAAGGACAAGGTTGGGAGATTTTTACAGATAGAATTATTGAACTTCTAAACGAAAAAGATTCTCCTGTAATTTTTATTCTTTGGGGAAATAATGCAAAATCTAAGAAAAAACTTATTACAAATAAAAAACATTTTATAATTGAGGGAGTTCATCCAAGTCCTCTTTCTGCTAGTCGTGGATTTTTCGGTTGTGGTCACTTCAAAAAAGTTAATGAAATCTTAAAATCTTTAGGAGAAAAGGAAATTGATTGGAGCATTCCTAATCTTAAAAAAAAGGGGGGTAAATTATGAGTCCTTTAGCTATCGCCAATCTTGCAATGTTACCTGTTAGTATCGGAATTATTGTATGGTTTGTTATAAGAATTAACAGAAAAAATAAAAGAAAATAAAAATATAAGAGGGTT
Source organism: Fusobacterium perfoetens ATCC 29250 (assembly GCF_000622245.1). Lineage (NCBI taxonomy): Bacteria > Fusobacteriati > Fusobacteriota > Fusobacteriia > Fusobacteriales > Fusobacteriaceae > Fusobacterium > Fusobacterium perfoetens. The sequence continues at coordinate 94,342 of NZ_JHXW01000005.1, forward strand.
TTTATATAACAACCCTCTTTTTTATTTATATATTTTTAAAAATTTCTATATAATTTTTTGCAAAAGTATTTTTCAAAGTTACATAATTATATTCCCTTTCTATTTTTTCCTCTAAGAAAAACTTTCCTATATCATTATATTTCTTAGTAAATGATTCATAAACAAAAGATATCCCTACCTTTCCTTGAACTAATTCTTTTATCAAAGAAAAATTACTAATAGAAATTTGCTTTTTAAAAGAATTCAATGAGAAATTTTTACTTTCTAAAATCTTTTCTAAAATTGCTCTAGTTCCAGAACCCTTTTCTCTTACTATAATATTTTCATCAAATAATTCTTCTATCTTTACTTTTTTATTAAAAAATCTATGCTTTTTATTACAAATTCCTATAAATTCATCTTTTTTATAAAGCTCATATTCATATTTATTTTTATCAAAAATCCCCTCTACCAAAACAAAATCTAATTGATTTTTTTCTAAAAGTTCCAATAGTTTTTTTGTATTATCAATTACTAAAGAAAAATCATAGTTAATATTTTCAAACATCTTTCTTATTTTTTCATTTATCACAAATTCTCCTATCGTTTTTGTTACTCCCATTCTTATTTTTATTTTTTTCTCAGAATTTATAATCTCCTTTATTTTTATATGATTATAATAAGCTGATTTTGCGTACTCTTCTAATATAAGACAACTCTCTGTCTTTTCTAACTTCTTTTTATCATAATTAAAAAGTTTACAATTATACTCCTCTTCTAAATAATGAATATGTTGAGTAACTGCTGGTTGTGTCATATGTAACTCTTCTGCTGTCAATCTATAATTCATTTTTTCACATAATTTTAAAAAAGTTATCATTCTATAATCTAACATCTTTCATCTCCGTTAATAAAATTTTATTATCAATATATAATAAATGATTATTAGATTTTATCATTTTTCTATGTTAAAATCAATCTATAAAAAATATCAGGAGGAATTTATGAAAAATATCACAAAAATATTACCAGGATTTATTTTTTCTTTAATAATTGCGGGAGTTTCTAAATATTTAGAAGACTTATTACCTATCCACTTAGTAGGAGCTTCAGTTATTGCTCTTTTTATAGGAATGGTTATCAATCATTTTTATCAACCAACTGAATTAATTCAAGTAGGTTTAAAATTTACTTCTAAGAAAATTTTAAAATTTGCCATTATATTATTAGGAGCTTCTTTAAGTATTGGAACTGTTGTTAATATTGGAAAAATGTCTTTAACTATAATGTTATTTACTTTATTTACATGTTTCGGTGGAGGATATGTAATTGGAAAATTATTAGGACTAAATTGGAAACTTTCTAATCTTATTTCAGCAGGAACTGGTATATGTGGTGGTTCAGCTATTGCTGCTATATCTCCTGTTATAGATGCAAAAGATAGTGATATTGCTTATGCTATGTCAGCTACATTTATTTTCGATATGGTTATGATTATTTTATTCCCTATAATTGGAAAATGGATGGGATTATCTGATATTGCCTATGGTTTATGGGCTGGTACTGCTGTTAATGATACTTCTAGTGTTGTGGCTGCTGGATATGCTTTTAGTGAAGCTGCTGGAGATTTTGCTACAATGGTAAAACTTACTAGAACTTTATCTATAATTCCTGTTGTTATTATTTTTGCTGTTATCAATATGCGTTTAAAACAAAAAGAAAATGTTAATGCTGAAGCTAGTGTAAAAACAAAATCATATGTTTTAACTATTTTCCCTTGGTTTATTTTTGGATTTATAGGTTTAGCTATTATAAATAGTTTTGGAATAATTCCTTCTTCACTTTCAAATTTTCTTAAAGAATCAAGTAAATTTTTAATGGTTGCTGCTCTTGCTTCTATTGGACTTAATACAAGCTTTAGGGAAATGAGAAAGTCTGGTACTTCTCCTATGGTTCATGGATTTATCGTATCTTTATTAGTTGTAATTGTGGCATTATTTGTAGAATATACTATTGGACTTATATAAGTTTTAATAAAAAAAGCACGAAATAATCGTGCTTTTTTATTTTATTCAATTTATAATACTTTTTTCCAAAAACTATTTTTTCCTCTAAAAATATCTCTTCTATAGATTAATAAAATAGCTATATAATATAAAAAATGTTTTTTATATTTTTTAAAATATTTATTCAAATCCAATTTATTATCAGAAAATCTTTGTAATCTTAAAACATCTTTATACATTCCAAGCTTATTAAAAATAGATTTTCTAAATTTACTATCTATCATTATGATTTTTCCATTTTCAGTTTTTACAAAATTTTCTGGTTTGCAATCTCCATGATAATGCCCTAATTCATGTAATTTTACTATAAGTTTCATTACTTCTTCAAAATCTTCTTTACTTTTAGGAGTATCTCCCTTTATATAATCAGTAACATAATAAATATTTTTAAAAAACGGGTGTATTTTTTCTTCGGCTATGACTTTTACATTATAAGTATTTTCAAAACCTCTTGCTCTTAATCTTTTTATATTCTCTTGCATCATTTTTATTTTATTTTTTAATGCAAAAGGTCCTTTAGAGACTTCTTTTTTCAAAACATAATCTGTATTATCTATTTTTAATAAATAAACCTCTCTATTATGTTTCTTTGTAAAAACTTTTTCTTCTTTGTATTTATCTTCGATTAACTCTCCAAGAATAGTTTTATTCTCGGTGTTTTCATCAAAAAATAACTTTAATTCCATATATTTTTCTTTCCCCTTTTAAAAATATTTCATAATTTTTCCCAAATATATAAGAATTAATTGTAAAGAATGATTATATTTTACTATAAAAATTAAAAAAAATCAATTAATTTAATTTTTCTTTAAAATTATTTTCTCATTACTTATTAAAGTATTTTTAATTTCTTCTAAATCTGGAGATATATAAGAGTTTCCTATGAGAACTGAATAACCATACACAAAAATCCACCAATTTTTTAAATCAAACTCTATATTTTTTTTAGAAAAATCCATAACAATATTTTTTAAAAAATCTTTATTTTTATATACTGATAAAAATATTTTTTTCTTCTCTTTTGCAAATTTACAAAAACCTATACTTTTATTAACGTATTCATTTTCTGTATAAGAACAATCTACATATTTTTTAATTTCTACAACCAAATGGTTTATTAATTCTTTTTTTAATTCTTCCATTGATTGATAATAACTATAAATTGGAGTTGTTGAACAATTTACAATCTTAGCAATATTTCTAGCTGTAACTTTATCCATTCCCTCTTCTAAAAAAATTTCAAAAGCTTTATTAAAAATTTGTTTTTTACAAAACATCAATTTTCTAGACATCTTTTTCCTCCAAATCTTCTTGAATATTTTTTTGATTTTAAGTTTGGTTTTATATTATAAACTACACTATAAATAATAGGAAATATAAATAATGTAAGAATTGTAGAAGCAAAAAGTCCAAATATTATTGTAGCTGCCATATCTTTATATAATGGGTCCCAAAGTAAAGGAATCATACCAAAAATTGTTGTTAAAGCAGCAAGTCCTACTGACCTTATTCTACTTATAGCTGAATCAATAAGAGCTGTAAATTTATCTTTTTTTAATACATTAATCTCATAATTAATTTCATCAACTAAAACTATTATATTTTTTATCATCATTCCTGAAAGAGATATAAAACCTACTATTGACATAAATCCAAAAGTCTTTCCTGTTATTATAAGTCCTGGAGCAATTCCTATCATTGCTAATGGTAAACTTATAAATATTAAAGTTGCTATTTTCACACTACCAAATAATAATACACAAATTATTAACATCATAAGAGCTGGAACAGGCACAGCTTTCAATAAAGCCATATTATTTTTGTCTTGTTCATAATATTCTCCTAACCAATACATTTTATAACCTTTTGGTAAATTTATTTTTTCAATTTCTTTACTAAATTTACTTCTAACTTCTTCAGCATTAATTCCAACAGGAACATCACATTGAACTATCATTGTTCTTATTCTATTTCTTCTCCATACTTGTCCCTCTTCATATGTTAATTTATCATTTTCAATTACTGAAGACAAAGATTGAGAAGTGAAATTTGTTCCCCAAATTGGTGTTTGTTTAAGATTATCTATTTGATTTTTTTTATTTTCACTATTTTCTTTTAAAATTACTGTTACTAAATTATCATTTTCTTTTAATTTTCCAATAGGTAAACCATCTGTTGTTCTCATAAGAGAAGTACTAATATCTAATGGAGAAATATTAGCTCTTTTTCCATTTATTTTTGAATAATCTCCTTCCCAAGTTAAAATTTTATTTCTCCAATTTGTTTTTATATTAAGAGCTTCTGGATATTTTTTCATTATATTTATAGTTTTATTAGAAAGTTCTCTTAAAATTTTTGGGTCTGGTCCAGAAAAAGCTATCTCTATTGGATATTGAGTTGGAATTCCATTAGGATATTTTTTTACACTAGTAGTAACTCCTATAATATTTTTTTGAGCATAATCCATAGCTTTTTTCCCTATTATATCAACATCTTTTGTTTTTTTCACATTAATTATTAATTGAGCAAAAGATGGATTTGGCATTTCTGGTAAAGTTGCTATATAATATCTTGATGGAGAAGCTCCAACAGTTATTGTTATATCTTTTACCCTTTCATCTGTTCTTAAATACTCACTTAACTCTTTAGCTTTCTCTTCAACAACTTCTACTTTACTTCCCTCAGGTGCCCACATATTAATAGTAAATCCTTTTTTATCAGAGTCTGGGAAAAATGTTCTAGGTATTCCTAAAAACATTAAACAAGAAACTACAAAAGCTCCTAATAATACTGTTAAAGTAGTTTTTCTTATCCTTAATAGAGCATACAATAATCTATGACATTTTTTATAAAATTTTTTTTCTTTTTTAGTTTCTTTTTTTATTGGTTCATTTTCCAAATATAATTTACAATATACAGGTGTTTGAGTAAGGCATAAAAACCAACTTAAAATAAGAGAAATTCCTATTATTAAAAAGGCGGAACTTACATATTCTCCAGCATATGTTGGCATAAAATATGATGGCATAAAAGCTATGGCAGCTATAACTGTAGCTCCTAAAAGTGGTAAAGCTGGTTTATAACAAGCTTCTTTTAAAGCATCTTCCATCTCCATTCCCTTATTTCTATTTACTAATACACCATCAACAATAACTATTGAGTTATCAACCAACATTCCCATTGCTATTATAAAAGAACCTAAGGAAACTCTTTGCATATCTATTTTTAAAATATACATAAAAATTAAAGTTCCCAATATTGAAAGAACTAATCCACTTCCTATTATAAGTCCACTTTTCATTCCCATAGTAAAAAGTAATACTCCTACAACTGTTACTACTGACATTATAAGATTTAATACAAAATTATTTATTGCAGAGGTTACTAAATCTGGTTGATAATAAATTTTTTCTATATTAATTCCTACTGGTAATTTTTCTTTTAATTCTGCTATTTTTTCATCAATTAATTTTCCTGTTTCTACAACATTTGTTCCTGTAACAGGGGAAAGAGAAATTCCCATTGCCATTTTGTCATTATAATACATTTTTTGATTTATTGGTTCTACATAATCTCTTTTTAATTGTGCTATATCTTTTAATCTTATAATTTCATCTGTTCCATTTGGTAATTTTTTAGAAAAAATTACTAAATCACCAAGTTCCTCTATTGTTTTTATTTCATTATTTAATCTTAAATTTACTCTTAAATCTCCATAGTCAATAGTTCCACCACCTGTGATAAGATTTTGAGATAAAAGAGCTAAACTTATACTTTTATCACTTATTCCCATTGAATTGATTTTTTCTCTATCTATTATAACTTCAATGGCATCTGTTGGTTTTCCAAATTGAGCAACTTGAGCTATTCCTTTTATAGAATTTAATTCTTTTGTTATATATTCAGTGTATCTTTTTAATTCTGAATAAGTATAACCATCACTTGTAACAGCTAAAAACATTCCATAAACAGCTCCATAATCATCTAATACAATACTTGGAACAACTCCCAAAGGTAAGTTTAATTGAGCATCTGAAACTTTTCTTCTCACATTATCCCAATATTGTTCTACTTTATCACTATCTATTCCCTCATCTAATTTAATTTTTACTTCTGAATATCCTGGTTTTGAAACACTTTGAAGATAATCTATATTAGGAATTTTATTTAGTGCTTCTTCTATTTTATCTGTGACATTTAGTTCTACAGTATGAGCATCAGCCTGTGGATAAAGAGTAATTACTAAAGCTTCTTTTATTTTAAATTCAGGGTCTTCTAATTTTCCAAGTCTAATATAAGAAAAAATTCCACCTATAAATAATATAAAAACTAAAAACCTTATAACTATTGTATTTTTTATTGAATAATCTGTCATTTTCATATAAATCACCTATAAAACTTTTCCTATATTTGTTTTTGAAAATGATTCTAAAAGTTCTACTTGTTGATTATTGCTTAATTCATGAACTCCTCTTGAGACTACTTTATCTCCTATATTTAATCCTTTTACTATTACTTTTCCATTTGAATAAGGAGAGATTATTTTTATATTTTTTTCATTAACAACACCATTTGAATAAATCCATACTTTTGTTTGATTATCTCTTTCAAAAATAGATTCAATAGGTATTATCATTCCTCTAGCTTTTTCATTTTCAAAATCTATTTTTACAATTCCTTGAGAATCTACAGGAATATCTATATTTTCTTCTAAAAATTTAAAAACCACAGGATAACTTAAATTTATTACTCCCTTAACCTTTCCAATTTCAATAATTTCTATATCTTTTTCTATATCATTATATAAAAATTTTCCATTAGATATTTTTGAAAATTCTTTTATTTCATTTTCTGAGATATTTATTTTTATCCTTTTATCATCTAAAGATGAGATTTTTACAATAGGTTGCCCTGCTCCTACTATAGACCCTTCATCACAAAATTTACTACTTATATATCCATCATAAGGGGCTACTAATACTGTATCTTTAAGTTGATTTTTAGCATTTTCCAATCCTTTTAGTGCTTCTTGATATTGAGCAAAAGAAGCTTTCTCCCCAGCTATTGCTGATTTTACTTTAGCTACTGCCTCATCATAAGATTTTTTAGGTAAATTTTTTGTTTTATAAAGTTTTTCTATTCTTGTAAATTGTTGTTTTGCATTTTCACTAATAGCTTTAGAAGAATTATACCCATTCTCAGCCATTATAACTTTATTTTTATAGATTTCTTCCTGTATTTTATAATCTCTTTTATCTAGTTCTCCTATTATCTCTCCTTTTTTTATAAAACTTCCAACTTCTACATTTAATTTTTCAAGTGGACCAGCTATTTTAAAAGCTAATGATGTCTCACTTTTAGCTGATACAATTCCAGGATATTCTTTTACTATTTCATTAGATATAGTTTTTACATTAAATACTTCTACAGGTCTTATTAAAGTTTTAGCTTCTTCCTCTTTGCACCCTACTATAAAAATTAATAAAAATCCTATTAATAAAAACTTATTTTTCATTATTTTACTTCCTCCTCAAAAGGATTTTCTCCCATAACTATTTTTAATGTTCCAACTGCCATTTCATATTGATATTTTGCTTTTTCTCTATCACTAAAAGCTTTTTCATAATCTGCTAAAGCTTTGTAATATTCCTCATTATCTATTAAATCTACTTCTTTTTCTGTCTTTTTTTGTTTTAATTTTCCTTTTTCAGAATCAAAATTCATATTAGCTATTTTTAAAATTTCTTGAGCATTTTCTACATTTTTATAAGCTTTTGCAGTTTCTAAAATAGTTGTCATATACTCTTTTTCTAATTTTAATTCCCCTATTTTTTGATTTCTCACTGCTTTTTTATATTCATTAATATTTCTAAATCCATTAAATATACTTACAATTCCTGAAACATTCCCATATAAAAAGTCTGAATCCATTAAAATTTCATTGCTATTATTTTCATAACCTCCACCTAAAACAATCTTAGGTAAAAAATTTGATATGGCTATCTTCTTAATATCTTCTCCTATGTTTTTTTGTTCTTCAGTAATTATTAATTTTTCATTTTGATTTATAGCTTTATATATACATTCATCTAAAGAAGATAATTTTTTTATATTAGAATCTATATTTTCTAATCTTATATCTATTGACATATCCATATTTAAAGTTCTTTTTAAAGCTATCTTTGCTATATATAAATCTCTTTGATTTTTATTTAATAAAAACTCTTTTGTTGCTACTAAAGTTTTTGCTTTTTCTAATTCCCAAGGTAATACACTACCAACTTTTAATGAAACTTCTGCTTTTCTCTGAAATTCTTTAGCTGATTTTAATTGATTTTTTAAAGCTTCTTGTTCTGATTCTAAAGCAAGTATATAATAATATTCCCCCATAACTTGTAATTGCAACATTTTATCTGCTAACTCTTCCACAATCTGTGAAATATTTTCTCCTTTTTTTCTAGCACTATATAAATACCAAGTAGATGGAACAAATACAGGAATTTGAGCATTTATTCCATAAGTATAGAAAGATTTATCAACTGCTCTCATTCCTAAAATATCAGGTAATCCAAATTGACTACCTAGTCCATAAGTATTTACCCCAATATTTATATCATCATCTAATTTTGTATATCCTCCACCAAAATTAATTGAGGGTAAAAAATTACTGAAAGCTATTTTTCTATCTAAAGTTGAAATTTCACTTTCTAGTCTTTTAATCTCTAAATCTAAATTTCTCTCTCTGGCTGTTAATATAGCTTCTGCAACAGAAATATCTTGTATATAATTTTTAGGAACTTCTGTATTTTTATTTTCTATTTTAGGTTTATTTTTTTCTAAATTTATATTTTTTTCAGGTTGATTATTAGAGCATCCTATTATAAAAATACAAGATATCATTAATAAAAACTTTTTCATTTTTCCTCCTTTTTTTGTAAACCATATAGTCTATTTTTAGCAAGTCTAATATACTACTTTTTTGTTTTTTTGTCAATTATTTTTTCTTATTTTATAATACTTTTTTTTATTTTTTATATATTATTATATTTTTTTATTTAAAAACTATAAAGTCTAAAATTAAATAAAAAATAAAGACTATTACAAACTTTGTAATAGTCTTTAAAAATTTTTACTATTTAATTTTTATTTTAATCATTTTTTACAATTCCATATAATAATATATCTAACCATTTTTCTATATTCTCATCATATTCTTCAAATACTTTTTCTATATCCCCTATTTCCTGTACTTTTTTATGTAATCTTTCATTTAGTCCATTTTGAGTGAATTCGATAAAAGTAATAATATCTTCTATTTTTAAATTTTCCCTAATTTTCATTTTTAAAAGATTTTTTCTAGCAAAATTAAAGGTAAATTCATCAAATTCTTTTTTTATATTTGCTATTTCATTAGCAAGATGTTTAGGCTCTCCTATTAAAGTATTAAAAAATATTTTTTGCATATTTGGATATTTAGTAAAAAACTTATATCTTATTTCTAAAAAAGTTTTTATACACTCTCTCCAACCTAAATCTTCATTTAAATTTTCCTTATAATAATCTACCATTAAATCAAAACAATATTTTACACATAAAAGATAAAGTTCATCTTTATCTTTGAAATAATGATACATAACTCCTTTTGATATTTTTCCAATTTCACAAATTCTATTTATAGAAGATTTATCATAACTATAATTTCCAAACTCCTCTAAAGCAGCCTGAAATATTTTATATTGTGATATTGTATTTTTTTCTTTTTGTCTCATAAATATTCTCCTAATTATAATTATTTCTCCAATTAATTCTATATAACTTTACTATTCTTCTAAAAATATTTTTCTTAAATACTTAGCTTCTCCATCTTCATCTGTAGTCAAAATTATTTCATTATTAGGTAAAGCTTTTTTTAACTTCTCACTTCCATTACCCATAATTAATCCTTTTCCTACAACACTTAACATTTCTTCATCATTAAGTCCATCTCCAAAAGCTATTGTTTCAGATAATTTAAATCCTCCTTTATCCAATATTTCTTTTAAAGTTTTACCTTTTGATACATTTTTTCTCATAATTTCTAAACATATATCTAAAGAAGCTGTAATAGTTACCTCTTCTTTCAATATAGGATTTTCTCTTATCTTTCTTTCTAATTTTTCTATTTTTTTCACATTATCTGATATAAAACAAAATTTTAATACATCTTTTTTATCAAAAGTTTTAAAATCTACTACATTAGGAGCAAATCCTGACTCTTTATGATATTCTTCAAATTCAGGAAGATATTTTTCTACATACCAACCATCATTCGTATAAATATTTACTGAAATATCCTCTTCTATTTTTAAATTCAATAATTCTTTAATTATTTTTTCATCCATTAGATGTTCAATTAAAATTTCTCCTTTTTCATTGTGTGCATTAGTTCCATTAGATGATATTAAATAAGATTCACTACCTAATTGTTTCATAAAACAAGAAGCATCTATAAAATGTCTTCCTGTTGCTATTATAAATTTTATTCCTTTTTTTTCTATTATTTCTTTTATTGTTTCTTTTGTATAATCTGAAATCTCGTGCTTTGAATTTAAAAGCGTTCCATCTAAATCACTTACTACTACTTTATATTTCATTTTCCTCTCCTTTTTCTTTTCCCACTATAATTATATATTAGAATAAAAAATAATTCAATAATTAAAAATATTCAGAAAAATTTTATGGTATAATATATAAAAAGTTATAAAGGAGGTAAATGTGAAAATAGAAATTACTGAAAGAGTTTTAAAATATGCTAAAAAAAATAATCTCATTGGTATTTGTTTAAAAAGAGAAACATTAGCTTTTGGCTGAGCTGGATGTCGTGATGTGATTCAGGGTGAATTCATTAAACATATTTCTGATATGGAAAAAAGAGAGATTGAATATATCAACGAAGATGTTAATGGAATAAAAGTGTTTATTCCAATTTATTTAAAAAATTTAAAATATATTAAAATAAGTTGTAATTTTGTAAGTGTTTTTACATCTGGTATGGTATTAGATGTAGAGGGATATGAAAAAATATAAATAATTTTATAAAAAAGGCTATTGTATATTTACAATAGCCTCCCTTTTTTATTAGTCATCTATATAGTTGTCAAAATATCCTTGAATTAAAATAATTGGTGTTCCTTTATCTCCACTTCCAGAAGTTAAGTCACATAGTGAACCGATTAAGTCTGTTAATCTTCTAGGAGTAGTTCCTTGAGTTATCATTTGTCCTTTAAGGTCAGAATCTTTTCCTTTTATTGCTTCAGCAACAGCTTTTTGTAACTCTTCACCTTTTAATCCAGCTAAATCATTATCAGCTAAATATTTTAATTTGATTTCGTTTGGAGTTCCTTCTAATCCATCTGTATATCCAGGAGATACTACAGGGTCAGCAAGTTCCCAAATTTTTCCAACTGGGTCTTTGAAAGCTCCATCTCCATAAACCATAACTTCTATATGTTTTCCAGTTTTTTCTTCTAACATTTTTTGAATTTTTACAACTAACTCTTTACAATCACGAGGGAATAATTTAACTGAAGTTTCAGTAGCTTTATTAGAACCTAATAATCCATAATCAGCATTATATCCACTTCCATTAACTGATTCAGTTAATATTTCATCCATTCCATAAACTAATTTAGCTCCAGCTTTTTTTAATAATTTTTTAGTTCTCATACGAGTATGAATATCACAATTTAACACATAATCTGTATATTTTAAGATAGCTGTTGGATTGTTAGCAAAAATAACTTCTACTTCTGCACCTTGCTCTCTTATTAATTCTGAATAATATTCTATATAATTTACTCCTGTAAATACATGGATAGGATTTCCAAATTTTTCAGTAAACTCTTTTTCTGTTAAAACATCTGTCCAAGGATTTACACCTTTTTCATCTAATAAATCATAATCGATAAAATGGTTTCCAACTTCATCAGAAGGATAACTAAACATTAAAACTATTTTTTTAGCTCCTTTTGCTATCCCTTTTAAACATACAGAAAATCTATTACGACTTAATATTGGGAATATAAGTCCTATTGTATTTTCTCCATATTTTGCTTTAACGTCTGCTGCTATATCATCTATTGTAGCATAGTTTCCTTGTGCTCTTCCTACAACTGATTCTGTTATAGCCACTACGTCTCTATTTCTTAATGCAATATTTTCACTTTCACAAGCAGCTAATACAGCATCAACTGTAAAAGTTGCAATGTCATCACCTTGTTTTATAATTGGTGCACGAAGTCCTCTTGAAATAGTTCCTACTAATCTTCCCATACATCTTCTCCTTTTACATTGATTTTACTTTTAACATTTAATTATAATATTTTTTAGCTACTTTTGTCAAATAAAAAATAAAAGAGCAGTAAAAACTGCTCTTTTTCTATCCCTCTATTAGATTTAAATCTGCCATTTTTTCATAAATGTCATTTAATTTTTTCATTTGAGATAATCTATTATTTTTTATAGCTTCATCTTTATCATTTATCATTACATTGTTAAAGTAATTATTTACTACTTCTTCACCTTTTAATACTTCATTTAAGTATCCTTTATAATTTTTTGAAGAAAGTAAAGAATCTACTTCTTTATCTAATGATTCAACATAATTATATAATGATTTTTCTGCATCTTCATTGAATAAGTTAACATCAACAGAAGAATCTTTATGAGCTTTAACTATATTTCCAACTCTTTTTACAATTCCTACTAAGTTTTTGAAACTTTCTTCTTGAACTGTACTTTCTAATACTTCTATAGCTGTTTTTGTATCAATAACATTATCCCAAGCTACTGCTACTACTGATAATATTACATCTCTTCTATATCCCATATCTGTAAATACATTGATTACTCTTTGTTTTAAGAACTCTAATACTTCTTTCTTAAGTTCTACTTTATCTCTTTTTAATACTCCGTCAGCTTCTAAAACTTCTATACTTTTATCAACTAACTCTTCTAAAGATACATTTAAGTTTGAATTTATAATAACATTTACAATTCCTAAAGCAGCTCTTCTTAAAGCAAATGGGTCTTTAGAACCTGTAACTTGTACTCCAACTCCTAAACATCCAACTAAAGTATCCATTCTATCACAGATTCCTGCTACAATTCCCTCTTTAGTTGTTGGAAGTTTATCCCCTTTAAATCTTGGGAAATAATGCTCTTGAATTCCTAAAGAAACTGTTTCTTTTTCTCCAGATTTTAAAGCATAGTCAGCTCCCATTAATCCTTGAAGTTCTGTAAACTCTTTCTCGTTTATCATATTTGTTACAAGGTCAGCTTTACATAAAGTGATAGTTCTTTGGATATCTTCTCTTACATCATTATATCCTAATCTATCAATTAAAGTATCAGCAAGTTTTGATACTCTTCTGATTTTAGCAGCTATTGTTCCTAAATCTTTTTGGAATACTACTGTTTCTAATTTTTTAACATTTTCTACTAAAGGTTGTTTTAAGTCTTCTTGATAGAAGAATCTTGCGTCAGCAAGTCTTGCTGATAAAACTTTTTCATTTCCAGCTTTAACTTTATCAGAATATTCAATACCATTTCTTATTACAACAAATTTTGGTAATAATTTTCCATTTTTATCTAAAATTGGGAAATATCTTTGGTGAACTTCCATAGATATAATTAAAACTTCTTGTGGTACTTCTAAGAAATCTGAATTAAATGTACCAACTATTGGATAAGGATATTCTACTAAGTTTGTAACTTCATCTAATAGATTTTCATGGATTAAAACTACTTCGTTTTCTCCAGTACAATTTTTAGCTATCATATCTCTTATCATTTGTTTTCTCTCTGCTATATCAATGATAACATTATTTTCTCTTATTTTTGTAAAATATTCATCAACATTTGACACTGTGAATCTTCCACCAAAGAATCTATGTCCTCTTGATTCTAATCCACTTTCAATTCCTTCGATTTCAAATTTTACAAGTTCATCATCAACTATTGCTAAAAACCATTGAATAGGTCTTGCAAATCTAAATTTTCTATCTGCCCATTTCATTGATTTTGGGAATTCTAATTCTAATACAAGATTTTTTAGAATATCAGATAATAAAGATTTTGTTTCAACCCCTTTAGAGAATTTTCTAACAGCAATATATTCTCCTTTTGGTGTTTCAACTATTTCTAAATCTTTTGCTTCTACTCCTTGAGATTTTACAAATCCAAGTCCTGCTTTTGATAAAGAACCATCTTCACCATAAGCCACTCTTTTTGCTGGTCCCATATTTAATTCATTTAAGTCTTCTTGTCTTTCTGCTAATCCTTCTACTAAAATAACTAATCTTCTAGGAGTTCCAAAAGTTTTTATATCTTCATATTTTATTCTTTCATCTTTGAATTTTTTTGATAAATTATTTTTTAAGTCATTTAAAGCATTAACTAGGAATCTAGCTGGATTTTCTTCCATTCCTATTTCAAATAATAACCTCATGTTTTTATCTCCTTTTTATCTCAATTATATTTCCATTATTAATTTACTAGATTTTTTTCTTTAATAATGGATATCCTAAATTCTTTCTATTTTCTACATAGATTTCAGCACATCTTTTTGCTAAATCTCTTACTCTTAAAATATAAGCCATTCTTTCTGTAGTAGAAATAGCTCCTCTTGAATCTAGAACGTTAAATGTATGAGAACATTTTAAAACATAGTCATATGCTGGTAATACAAGTCCTGCATCTAAGATTTTCTTAGCTTCTGCTTCATATTCATCAAACCATTTAAAATGAGATTCTAAATCTGCTAATTCAAATGAATATTTTGAGTTTTCATATTCATATTGGTATCTCATATCTCCATATTTAACTTCTTCTGTCCAGTCTAAATCATAAACATTTGATTTATTTTGAATATAAAGAGCTATTCTCTCTAATCCATATGTTATCTCTACTGGAACTATATCAAGTTCTAATCCTCCAACTTGTTGGAAATATGTAAATTGTGTTATTTCCATTCCATCTAACCATACTTCCCAACCAAGTCCCCAAGCTCCAAGAGTTGGTGATTCCCAGTCATCTTCAACAAATCTTATGTCATGTTCTTCTGGAATTATTCCTAAAAGTCTTAAACTTTCTAAATATAATTCTTGAATATTATCTGGAGAAGGTTTCATTATAACTTGGAATTGATGATGTTGATAAACTCTATTTGGGTTTTCTCCATATCTTCCATCTTTTGGTCTTCTTGATGGTTCTACATATGCAGTTTTCCAAGGTTCTGGTCCTAAAGCCATTAAGAAAGTATTAGGGTTAAATGTCCCTGCTCCTGTTTCTATGTCATATGGATTTCCTAAAACACAACCTTTTGACCCCCAATATCTTTGAAGAGTTGTTATTATCTCTTGAAATGTCATTTTCATTCCTCCACTTTAAATTTAAAATTTTACTTTTTTTCTTTTAAATCTTTTTTAGCTTTGATAAACATATCTAAAAGTATTACAGCCACTCCTATATTTATATACACATCAGCCATATTAAATACAAAAGACCAAATTCCCCTGAAGTCTATCATATCAACAACATAACCTCTAAAAATTCTATCTATCATATTTCCTACAGCTCCAGAAATTATTAACATATAAGCTAACTTTTCTAAAAAACTAGATTTTTTAAAAGTTTTTATAAAATAATATATAATTCCTATAATAGCTATTACTGTAAATACACTTATCAAATTTATTTTTCCTTGAAAAATTCCAAAGGCTATTCCTCTATTTTGAACATAAGTAATATGAAAAAAATCTTGAATTATTGCTAAAGAATCTCCAATAAAAAAATTATTCTCTATTTGAATTTTAGTCAGTTGGTCTAAAAAGACCAACCCAACTATTCCTATTAAATAATAAATCATAGTATCTACCTATTTTAAAACTGCAGCACATCTTGGACAAAGAGAAGTTTCGTGATCTAACTCTGTTGTATATTTCCAACATCTTTCACATTTCTCTCCATCAGCATGAGCAACTTTAACTTTTATTTCCATTTCTTCATCTGCTACAAATTCATCTGTAGCTTCATCTGTGTATTCTAATTGAGAAACTATAAATACCATTTCTAATAAATCTTTATTTGAATTTATAAATTCTTTTAATTCTGCATCAGTTGTATTTAATACTACTTTAGCATCAAGAGCGTTTCCAATTATTCTATTTTCTCCTTGTCTTGCTTTTTCTAAGTATTTATTTACAACTTTTCTTAATTTAATTACAGTATTCCATTTGTTTGCTAATTCTTCATTTAGATATTCATCATTAAATTCAAACCAATTTGTTAAATGAACTGATTCTCCATCTCTATCTTTTTCAGGTAGTCTTCCCCAAATTTCTTCAGCAGTAAATGAAAGGATTGGAGCTATCATTTTTACAAGACAAACTAAAACTTCGTTCATTACTGTTTGGGCTGATCTTCTAGCTTTAGAATCTTGTTTTTCAGTATATAATCTATCTTTTATAATATCTAAATAGAAAGCTGACATATCTATTCCAGAGAAATAGTGAATTGCTTGGAATAAGTTATAGAACTCATATTTATCATAACTTTCTGTAACTTCTCTTTTTAATACTTCTAATTTATGTAATGCCCATTTATCAATTTCTTCTAATTCTGCATATGGAACAGCATCTTTAGTTGGGTCAAAATCAAAAGTATTTCCTAATATATATCTTGCTGTATTTCTTACTCTTCTGTAAGCTTCAGCCATTTGTTTTAAAATGTTGTCAGAAATTTTTACGTCATCTCTGTAGTCAACAGAAGCACACCAAAGTCTTAAAATATCTGCTCCATAAACTTTAATTACGTCTTCTGGAGAAACTGTATTTCCTAAAGATTTAGACATTTTTCTTCCTTGTCCATCATTTACGAATCCGTGTGTTAATATTTTTTTGTATGGTGCATCAAATGTAGAACCAATTGATGTTAATAAAGATGTTTGGAACCATCCTCTATGTTGGTCAGAACCCTCTAAGTATAAATCAGCTGGTCTGTGTAATAATGTTCCTCTAGTTTCAAGAACTGATCTATGAGAAACTCCAGAGTCAAACCAAACGTCCATTATGTTAGTTTCTTTTGTAATTTCTTTTCCTTTTAAATTATATTTTGCTAATAACTCTTCTCCAATTAATTCTTCAGCTGAATATTTTACCCAAGCTGCTGAACCTTCTTTTTTAACAATTTCTACTACTCTTTCTAAAATTTCTTGATTGAATACTACTTCTTCATCTACATAGAATACAGGAATTGGTACTCCCCAAGCTCTTTGTCTAGAGATACACCAGTCAGGTCTTTTCTCTAACATAGAACCTATTCTATTTCTTCCCCAATCAGGTACAAATTCTACTCCATCTAAAGCTTTTAATGCTCTTTCTCTTAAGTCAGAACCTTCAGCTTTTACAAACCATTGAGCAGTAGCTCTAACGATTATTGGAGTTTTTGATCTCCAGTCATGTGGATATGAGTGAACAAACTCATTATAAGCTAACATTATTCCTCTTTCTAATAGAGTTTCACAAATTACTTTATTAGCTTTTTCATAGAATAAACCAGCAAATTCTCCAGCTTCTTCTGTTAAAACACCTTTGTAGTTAATAGGTGAAAGGATTGGTAATCCATATCTTACACCAACAACATAGTCATCTTGTCCATGTCCAGGAGCTGTGTGTACACAACCTGTTCCTGCATCAGCTGTAACGTGCTCACCTAAAATAATAGTTCCTGTTCTTTCAATAAATGGATGTTGATAAGTTAGTCTTTCTAAATCTTGACCTTTAAATTCTTTTATTAATTCACATTCTTTAATTCCAATTTCTTGCATTGCTTTTTCAGCTAATACTTTAGCAAAAATTAGATTTCCTTTTTCTGTTTTGTAAACTCCATATTCAAACTCAGCATTTAAACAAATCCCTACGTTTGCTGGTAAAGTCCAAGGAGTAGTTGTCCAAATTACTATATAAGTTTCTTCAGTCATTCCAATTTTATCTAACACATCTTGATTAGCTTTCATTTTTACATAAACTGAAGGAGATTTTATATCTTTATATTCAATTTCAGCTTCAGCTAAAGCTGTTTCAGTTACAGGAGACCAATATATTGGTTTAGAACCTTTGAATATATATCCATTTCTATATAATTCTCCAAAAACTTCTAATTGTTTTGCTTCATATTCTGGATTTAAAGTTAAATAAGGATTATCCCAATCTCCTAAAATTCCAAGTCTTATAAATTGGTCTCTTTGAATTCCAACCCATTTTTTAGCATATTTTGTACATTTTTCTCTGATTTCTAAAGGAGACATCTCTTTCATTTTCTCCCCTAGCTCTTCACTTACTTTTAATTCAATAGGTAACCCATGTGTATCCCATCCTGGAATATATGGTGCATTATATCCTCTTAATCTTTTATATTTTAAAATTATATCTTTTAAAACCTTATTTAAAGCATGTCCTATATGAATATTTCCATTTGCATATGGAGGTCCATCATGTAGTATAAAACTTGGTTTAGTTTCATCTATACTTTTTTCATATATTTTTTGTTTTGTCCAATCCTTAACCATTAAAGGCTCTTTGTTTGGTAAGTTAGCTTTCATTTGAAAACTAGTTTTTGGTAGATTCAGTGTTTTTCCATAATCCTTATCTTCCATTTAATTATCCTCCTTAAATATATTTAAAGTTATTTTTACTTCAGTTCCTTGATTTGGAGTTGAATAAATTTTTATAACTCCCTTACAATCTTTAATTACTCTTTCTGCTAAAGGAATTCCTAATCCTGGAGTGTCTCCTTTATAAGTCATAAAAGGTTGGAATATATCTTTTAATTGTTCCTCATTCATTCCTATTCCATTGTCTTTTATATCTATTTTTATTTTATTAGCAAGTTTATCTCTAATTACAATTATTGTTATTTTTTTATCTGTTTTTCCATTTTCTAAAACAGCATCATAAGCATTTTTTAAAAGTTCTATAAAGGCTCTTCTAAATCTTTCTCTATTCCCTAGAACATCTCCTGTATAACTTATAAAAGAAGCTATATTTACTTTATCTTCATTTCCTTCTTCTTTGATTAAATTCTTAAATTCTTCTATAACTTCAACTATAAAATGTTCTATATTTACAGGTTCTAATTTTTTTCTATTTGAAGGATTAGAATATTGTTTTAAAATTTTATTAGAATATTTTATATTCTTAACTTTTTCTTTAAACTCTTTAATTTCTTCTTCTAATTCAGTTAGATTATCACTTTTATTTTCTTGTACTAATCCAACTAATCTATTTAAAGCTTCTTCTCTTGTTGTTAAAAATCTTTCAGTTATATTATTTATAGTTCTATTTCTCTCAAAGTCTATTCTTTCTTTTTCCTCAACTTTATTCTTTAATTTTGTAGCAACATTCATTATTAGAATTTTAATAAGTTCTACATCTTCTTCTGTTATTTGTTTTTCTTTGGTATAATAATCAAATAACATTACTCCAGTATAATAATCTATGTTATAAATAGGAATTGCTATAAAATTTTTAAGCCCTATACTATTAAAAAGGTCATTTCCTAAATTATGTTTATACCCTTTATCATTCATATATAAAATTTTTCTTTCTTTAAGAGATGTAGTAATAAAATTTTCACTTGAAAAAGGTATTTTTATTAATTTAATTACATCTTCTAATTTATTTATCTGAAAATCAAACCCATTTTTTCTTTCTTTTAATATATCATTTCTTATTTCAGTTATATGAGAATTTAAAATACACATTTCTCCAACTAGAGCATCTCTTTCACGACTATATCTAAAAAACATAGCTCTTGCAAAACCTAATTCTGATTCTGAAACAAAAGATTTCATTATTTTTTTTACAGTATAAACTATATCATCTTCAATTTCTATACCTAAAATAAGTTTTTCTATAACTTTCATTTTATTTAAATTTTCTTTTAAAATTTTATTTCTTATTTTTAAAGTTTTTTGATTTTCTTCAAGACGTTTTAACATTCCTTTTAAAGAAGTTTCTAAAACTTTTATCTCACCTTTTCCATTAAAATCTATAACAGTATCATATTTTCCATTACTTATATCTTCTGCAGCATCTGAAATTTCTTTAAGAGGTAATAAAATTTCTTTTAATAATTTACTAAAACATGTAGTTGCTATAGTCACAAAAGATAATACCATGATTCCTATAAAAATAGCAATAATTATTTTAGTTTTAAGAAAATTTTCTCGAGAAATTCCAATTCCAAAATATCCTAGATTTTCATCTCCATTTATATTTTTCAAAGCAGTTGTTGTTATATAATAAGATTTTCCATCTATTTCGATATTTTTAAAGAAATATTGAGCATTTTTTACTATTTTACTATTTTTTCTTTTAAATACCCCTTTTTCTTTTACATCAAAATTAAAATCTCCATAAATATGTTCTTCATTTGAAAGAATAAAAATTCTATCTGATGGAGAAAGTTCTATATAATCTCTCATATATTCTAAAATATTACTATCTAATGGAGTAGATACAATTAAATATCCGTTTATATTTCTTTCCCTATTTATTGAAATTGATAGAATACTTCTTAAATATATTTCTGAATTATAATTTGCTATATAATATATTTTATCTTTTGCAAGTTCCTTTATTTGCCCAAGTGAAACTTTTCTTTCATCAATAAATATATTTCTTTCTCCTGTATACCCTAAAATTTTTCCATTTTCATTTAAAAAAGCAATCTCTGTTTTATAATATTTTTTAAAACTTTCTCATATAAGTTCATTTTTTAAAATTCCACATAATTTTCTATAATCTTTATTAATTTCAGCTTCTGATATCTTTTGAAAGTAATTTTCTTTTAGTAAAATTTGATTTACATCAGCCATAAAACTATACATATAATTCATATTAGCTTTTTCTAATATAAATACTTTTTCCTTTGCAGTATTCAATAACTTACTTTCCATATCTTTAAATGTAATAAAAGTTATTATTGTAGCTACAAATATAGATGAAATTACTATAGCTATGTTTGTATAAAATATTATTTTAAGAACTATAGAATCTTTATTTATTCTTAATCTAAAATTTTTCAAGATAACCTCACTCTTTTTACTTAGTAGTTCTTCTAGTTAATCCTACTCTTTGTCTTTCTTTATCAATATCTTTTACTCTAACTTTTACTATTTGTCCAACAGATAATACTTCACTTGGGTCTTTTACAAACTTATCAGAAATTTCTGATATATGTAATAGAGCATCATTTTTTAAGCCTATATCTACAAAAGCTCCAAATTTTACAACATTTCTAACTGTTCCTTCTAACTCCATTCCAGGTTGTAAATTTTCAATATTTAATATATCAGATTTTAAAAGAGGTCTTTCAAGTTCATCTCTTGGGTCTCTTCTATCTCTTATTAATGCTTCATATATATCTTTTACAGTTTCTTTTCCATACCCTTTTTCATCAGCAAATTTTTCAAAATTAAATGATTTTAATTTTTCTCTACTATCTTTTAAATTTTCTCTATATTCTTTTAAAGATATATTATTTACTGTTAAGATTTCTTCTGCTATTCCATATGATTCAGGATGGATAATTGTATTGTCTAAAATATTTTCTCCATCTTCTATTATTAAAAATCCTGCCATTTGTTCATAAGCTTTATTTCCAAGCCCTTTTACTTTTAATAAAGATTTTCTATTTTTAAAGTTTCCATTTTCTTTTCTGTATTCTACAATATTTTTAGCAATGTTTTTCTTAATTCCTGATACATGCTCAAGTAATGCCCAAGAAGCTGTATTTACATTTATTCCAACACTGTTAACAACTGAAGCAATTACTTCTTCTAAAGATTCAGCTAATCTTTTTTGGTCAACATCATGTTGATACATTCCAACTCCTATTGATTTTGGGTCTATTTTTACAAGCTCTCCTAATGGGTCTTGTATTCTTCTAGCTATTGAAATAGCTCCTCTTACTGTAACATCTAAATCTGGAAACTCCTCATTTGCTAATTTTGAAGCTGAATATACAGAAGCTCCAGCCTCATTTGTTATTACATATTTTGCTTGTTTATTATTTTCTCTTATAGTTTTTGCTACAAAACTTTCTGTCTCCCTTGAAGCAGTTCCATTTCCTATTGAAACTATATCTATCTCATATTTATCTAAATATTTTAATAATTTTTCACGAGATATTTCAAGTTGTTTTGGACTGTCCATTCCTTCAACTAAATGGAATACATCATTTGTTACATAGAATCCATTTTTATCTACTACTGCAACTTTACAACCTGTTCTATATCCAGGGTCTAATCCTAAAATATTTTTTTCTTTTAAAGGTGGTTGTAAAAGAAGATTTTTTAAATTTTCTTTAAATATTCCTATAGCTTCATCTTCACTTTTCTCTGTTAAAATATTTCTTACTTCTCTTTCTATTGATGGAAGTATTAATCTATCTAAAGAATCCTTTATAATTTCTAAAAGAAATTCTTCTATCTCATAATTTTTAAATTCTTTCTTTAAAATATATTTTTCTATTCTATCTCTTACAACATCTTCAATTTTTAAAGAAACATTTAAAATTTCCTCTTTTTCTCCTCTGTTTAAAGCTAAAACTCTATGAGAAAGTATTGTTTTTATAGTTTCACTATACTCATAGTAATCTCCATAAACTTTTTTCTCATCTAATTCAGAAGCTTTTTTAGTATTTTTTGAAGTTACAATACTATCTTTTAAATAAACATTTCTTAAATATTCTCTATATTGAGCATTTTCAGAAATTTTTTGAGCTACTATTAATTTTGCTCCTTCAATAGCTTCTTCAGAAGTTTCAACTTCTTCAGTTATATATTTTTTAGCTTCTTTTTCTACATTGTCTACACTTTTTGCTAAATATATAAATTGAGATAAAGGTTCTAATCCTTTTTCAATAGCTATATCAGCTTTTGTTTTTCTTCTTTTTTTATAAGGTAAATATAAGTCTTCTACCTCTTGTAATTTTGTTGCTTCTAATATACTTTTCTTTAATTCATCTGTAAGTTTTCCTTGTTCTTCAATAAGATTTATAACTTCTTCTTTTCTTTTTTCAAGATTTCTAATGTAAGTTACAGACTTTAAAATATCTCCAATTTGATTTTCATCAAGATTTCCAGTTACTTCTTTTCTATATCTAGATATAAAAGGTACTGTAGAGCCTTCATCTAAAAGTTTTACTGTATTTTCTATTTGTTTTATTCCTATTTTAAGTTCTTCACTTATTATTTCAAAAATATTTTTCATCTATTCCTCCACAATATACTTTTATAAACTCTTATATTATAACATATTTTCATAGAGATTTCCATCTTATGAACACTATCTTTAATAAAAAAGGCAACCTTAAGGCTGCCTTATTCTTGTTCAAATAATTTTTTCAATTATTTTTTTAATTCTTCGAATTTTGCCCAAACTCCAGCTTTAACTAATAAAGATTTTACAGTTCTTGTAGGTTGAGCTCCATTTTTTAAGAAGTTTAAGATTTCTTCTTCTTTTAATTCTACTTTAGAATCTTCTAATGGATAGTAGTTTCCTAAGTAAGCTACTGCTTTACCATCTCTTTTTGATAAACTTTCCATTGCAGCTAATCTGTAAACTGGTCTTTTTGTGCTTCCTAATCTAGTTAATCTTAATTTTAACATTTAATCACATCTCCTTATAATTTCTATTTATTTTTATTTTATTTATTAACTTTATTGTTTACTACTAAAAAAATCTTTTTCCATTTCTACCCATTGGCATTTTTGGGAATCCAGCTCCAAAATTAGGCATCTTTCCAGAGCTAAATATCTTCATCATTCCCTTCATTTGCTCAAATTGTTTTAGAAGTTTATTAACATCAGATACATCTGTTCCACTTCCTTTTGCAATTCTAAGCTTTCTTTCAGCCTTAAGTATTTCTGGTTTCTTTCTCTCTAATTTTGTCATTGATTGGATTATAGCTTCAACTTTTTTCATTTCTTTTTCAGCAGGAGCTAAGTCTCCAATATCTCCCATTCCTGGTATCATTTTTAATATACTTCCTAATGGTCCCATTCTTTTTATAGCTTGTAATTGTTTTAAGAAATCTTCTAAATCGAATTTTTGAGTTTTTATTTTTTCTTCTAAAGATTTCATATCATCAGCATTTATACTTTCTTGAGCTTTTTCAACTAATGATACAACATCCCCCATTCCTAAAATTCTTGAAGCTAATCTTTCAGGATGGAATAATTCTAAATCTTCAATTTTTTCTCCAACCCCTACAAATTTTATTGGTTTTCCTACTACTGATTTTATTGAAAGTGCTGCTCCACCTCTAGTATCTCCATCAAATTTTGTAAGAATTACACCATCTATACTTAACTTATCATTAAAGTTTTTAGCTAAATTTACAGCATCTTGTCCTATCATAGCATCTACTACTAATAATATTTCTTGAGGTCTTACAGTTTTCTTTATATCAGCTAACTCATCCATTAAAGCTTCATCAACATGTAATCTTCCTGCTGTATCTATTATCATATATGTATAATCTTGAGTTTTTGCATTTGCCCAAGCTCTTCTACAAATATCAACTGCATCTCTATTTGTTTCATCTATATAAGCTGGAACTTTTATTTGATTAGCTAATACTTCTAATTGTTTCATAGCAGCTGGTCTATAAACGTCAGCAGCTACTAAATATGGTCTTTCTCCATCTTTTTTTAATTTATTAGCTAGTTTTGCGGCAAATGTAGTTTTTCCTGCCCCTTGAAGTCCTGCTAACATTATTACTGTAGGATTTTTTACTCCTTTAGTTAATCTTGAATTTGTTCCTCCAAGAAGTTCTACTAATTCATCATTAACTATTTTTATAAATTGTTGTCCTGGATTTACTCCAATTAAAACTTCAGTTCCAATAGCTTTTTCTTGGATTTTATTTATAAAATCTTTTACAACTTTATAGTTTACATCAGCTTCTAATAATGACATTTTAACTTCTTTTAAAGCTTCTTTTATATTACTCTCAGTAAGTTTACTTTGCCCTCTTACTTTTTTGAAAATGCTTTGAAATCTATTTCCTAAATTTTCTAACATATTTTCTCCCTAACTTAATTTTTTTATAATTTCATCAAGTTTTTCCATTGTAAAATTATTTTTTAATTCTAATAAATCTTTTTGAAGTTCTTTATCTCTTTCATAAAATTTTAATTTTTCTTCATAATTTTTTAAAATTTTTATTCCTCTTTTAATATTATCATAAACAGCTTGTCTACTTATTCCATAATTTTCAGCAATCTCTGTAAGTGATAAATCTTCTTCAAAATATTCTATTAAATATTTACTTTGTTTTTCTGTTAAAAGAACTTTATAATAATCTAGTAAAATACCAATTTCTATCATTTCTTTTAGTTCCATTTATATCACCAAGATATTATATTAGAATTTCTAAAATTTGTCAAGTATTTTTTCTTTACTTTTATTTTTTTATAACCTCTAGAAATTTTCTAAAAAAAATCTTATAATATATTATAATTATTTTATTTTTTGGAGGTTCTATGAAAAAATTATTAAATTATTTACTTATTATTTTTACATTTATAATTTTTTCTATAATTTCTTATGGAGAAAATTATCAACAAGAGATTTTAGATATTATAAATAATGAAAGGGTTGAAAATAATCTTTCACCATTAGAAGAAAAAGAGATTTTAAATGAAATGGCAATAAAAAAAGCTTCTTTAGTAGCTAAAGAGGGAAAACTTGACCATTATGCTGGTGGATATTCTTCTTTAGGAGAATTTTTTAAAGAGTATGAGATTTCTTATTTGGCTATTGCTGAAAATCTAGCTAGAAATTCAAATGGACCAAAAGATGTGGCTAAAAGTTGGATTGAATCTAAAGGACATAGAGCCAACCTTTTAAATCCTCAATATACATATACAGGTATAGGAAAATTTACTGATGAAAATAATAATACCTATTGGGTTCAATTATTTTTAAAAGAAAGAACTCAAAAATAAAAAGAATTATTTTTGTAAATTCTCTAAAATTATTTTTAAATAATTAAAAAATATAATTTTTCTGATAATATATAAAAGAGAAGATATTAAAAATTTATAATATCTTCTCTTTATTTTTATTAATTTTCTTTTAATTTTTGTAATCCATCTTCTCTTCCCCAAGCTGCTATTGTTGGTACTATATTTACAAAAGCATTTTCATCTATTTTAGTTATAAATTCCTTTATCAACATAGCTTCTCTTAAAGAACAAACTGAAATTATTTTTTCTCTTTTTACTTTATTATATCCTCCAACTACTGTTCCTATACTATATCCTCTATGAATTGTATTTTTCATAAAGTTAGAAATTTTTACTATTTGGTCACTAATAATTACAACTTTTACAAGAGAAGAACCAAAACCAAATAATACTGTACTTATAGTTTTACTATATATCATTTGCATTATAATTGCATAAAGAACTGCTGTTTTCCCAAATACAATTCCTGATATAAGAAGGATTGTTATATCTAAGCCTAATAAAACTTGACTTATCTCCATAAATGGAAATAATTTCTTGTGTAAAATTTTTGCAACTGTATCTGAACTTCCTTGAGAAAATCCTTTTTTTAATACTAAGCCTGTCCCCACACCCATAAATATTCCATAGTAAATACATATAAGTAATTTTTCTGGAGTATCAGAAAGAAAATTAAATTTTATTTGATTCATTCCAATAAGAATTAATGGATAGGTAGTTGAAAGGAGAACTATTTTTTTTACCTCTCTTGTTCCTAAAAAAATCTTTGCACAAACTAAGATTAAAAGACATATACTGTAATAAATGTAAGTATAATTAAGATTAAATATCTTTCCTAAAGTTAAAGATAATCCTGTAATTCCTCCAACTGTAAGTCCATTAGGCTTTAATATACATGTTATAGAAAAGGCTTGTATTATACAACCAATATAGACTATAATATAATCCATCCATTTTTTCTTCAACATAAATCCCTCTTTTCAAAATATTTTATTTTCCAAAATAATTATCTCTTAAATTTTTTAAATATTTAAAACTTTTTTCTACCCCTTCCATTTGTTTTTTAAGTAATTCTTCTAAAAGTTCATTTGAAACTTCTTGTGGATAATAATACTGACGAGGTCTCATCACATTGTAATCATATAATGATTTTTCTACTTTAAATGCTCCCTCTCCAACTTTTTCCACTCCACCTGTTCCTGGTGTTCTTTTAAATTGAGCACAATATGGATAACACATCTCAACATTTATTCTTGTTAAGCTTGATTTTTCCATCATAATTGCAAAAGTTTTTTCTAAATCTATATTCCCTTCTCCAGCTGGAACTCCACAAACTACATACCCATATTTATCACTTGGGTCTTCTATTATTATATGGTCTTTAAAATGTGTTGTTAAAGTATAAGGAGCCATATTTTCTGCTGCTTTTATAGGTTCTTCCCAAACCATCATAGAATTTCCAAAATCATAATGAAGTCCAACCCATTTAGAATTTAATTTTTTTACTACATCTACTAATTCTTCTGAAGTTTCATACTCATGATTTTCAAGTGCAAGTTTTATTCTATATTTTTGTAAAACAGGAATTAATTTTTTTATTTTTTCTATCCCTTCATCAAAAGAATTTGGGTCAAAATCACAACGAACTTTTGCAAAATCATAAGCTCCATCTTCTCCTGACATAGCTTCTGCTTTTAATGGTTTTATAGGAATATAAGACCTTATTATTTCTGCTCCTAATTTATCAGCAACTTTTATAACTTCCACTAAATGGTCATACTCTAAATTTCTTGTATCAATCTCTACATAAAGATTATATTTATCTATTAATTCTTTTACTTTTTTTAAATGTTCATCTGAATTTCCACCTAAAGCTCCCCAAACAGGGTCAAGATTATAATCTGGAACCACATTAATTTGTACCCCATCAAATCCCATTTCATGAGCTTTTTCAATAAATCCAAAAATATCCATTCTTTTATTTTGAAACCATAAATGTAAGCTTTCAGTTTCTAATCCTAATTTTAACATTTTTATCCTCTCCTATAAAATTAATCTGTTACAACTTCATTTTGTTTTCTTTTTATCATTTTTAATAATACTGTAGTTATAACTACTCCTAAAACTGCAAATCCAATCATTGTTGTAAATACCATTTTATACCCAGCCATTCCAGGATATTTGTCTAACATACTTCCATATAATGTGAAAGCAAACATTTGTGGACAATAACCAAAAATACATACTATTGACATTGCTGCCCCACTTATATTTCTAGGAATTTTTATCTCATCAACTGGAGCAAAGAAAACAGCTCTCATTGAGAAAATTATAGCTCCAAATCCTAAAGTACAAGCCATTCCAACATAAACATTCATTGTTTCATGTGGTAAATTCATAAATCCAAACATTGCTACTATTGAGACTAAAAGAGCCACTCTCATAAATTTAGTTGCTGATTTGAATTTTTTATCTGCTAACATTCCACCTACAGGTCCTCCAACCATTTTTAATCCATATTGGTTTATAATTCCATAAGCTCCAACTAAAGTTACAGGCATTCCATATATATCTTTTAAGAAGGGAATAAAATATGTAAGTCCACAATAAACTGAATATATAGAAGCAATTGTTAAAGATACAACCCAGATTTCTGGAGTTTTTACAGCTTGCATAACTCCATTCCAAGCAACTTTGTTTTTACTTAACTCATTTCCATCTTTATCAACAGTTTCAATTGTATCATCTTCAATAAAGAAATAAGAAATAACACCAATAGCAATTACAATTCCAGCAAAGAATAAAATTCCTCCTCTTAATGCTGCTGACCCTTTACCAAGTAAAGCAAATATTCCTAAAGCAGAAAAAGCTACTATTGTATCTACTACTCCTCTTCCAGCTTCTAAGAATCCGAAAAGTCTTCCTTGTTCTGTTTCATCTCCTAAAAGTCTAACTGCTTTTAATAGAACTGGCCAATATACAACTTCACCAAAGAATGATAATAATCCCCATGCTAATAAAATTCCCATATATCCTGGGAAAGTAGAAATATAAATTCCTACAAGTCCTACACACACTAAAGACACTGAAATCATTATTCTTTTAGAAAATCTATCAGAAATATAAATAGAAGCAAAATTCCCTATTGTCTGAACTAATCCATAAATAGAAAGTGCTGCTCCTATTTGTGTGTGTGATAATCCCATAAATTCTTGCATAGGAACATAAAAAGCATCTTTTAAAGATGATAATTTAAATACCGTTCCTGCTCCTATTACTAAAATTATAAATCTTAGCCATTTTTTAAATCCTGTTGTCTTTTCCATTTGTAATCTCCTTTCCTAACTTTTAATTTTTTGTTTTATTTTAATATCTTCAAAAGAATAATAACACATTTTTTTACAAAAATCAATATATTTTTTGTTATTTTGTTGTTTTTTGTTTTATTTTTTGATTTTTACTTTGAAAAATGTTTTTTTACTTAAAAACTAGAAAATATAAATTAATTTTTTATAAAAAAATTTTCAATATCAAAAATATATAAAAACTTTTTATAAAATTTTATTCTACAAAAAAATAGAACTATTGTTTTTCTTTACAATAGTTCTATTTTTTAATTTATATTATTTTTTTATTTATGAGTTTCTTATATCCATTCCTCTTTTTAAATATAATTTTTTTGTTTCTTCATCAAGATTAGAATCTGTTATTATAAAGTTTATATCTTCCATATTACAAATTTTTATAAGGGAATTATTTTCTATCTTACTTGAGTCAGCTAATATTATTACTTCCTCACTTATCTCTATCATTTTTTTCTGAACTACTATCTCATCAATAAGATAATCTGTAATTCCTCTTTTCAAAGAAATTCCTCCTACTGCTATAAAAGATTTATCTACAGTAAAATTATTTAAAAATTTTTCTGTTTGAATTCCAAGAAAAGAAAATTCTGATTTATTATATATTCCTCCAGCAAGGATTAAATTTATCCCCTTAGAATCTGCTAGTTCTTCAACTATTTTTAAGGAATTAGTTACTACAGTAAGTACATTATATTTATCTTTTATAAGTCTAGCTATCTCTACATTAGTAGTTCCTCCATTTAAAGCTATAGTCTCTCCTTCATTTATATATCTAATAGCCATAGATGCTATTTCTTTTTTTTGGTCTTTATTTTTTGCTTCTCTAAATGAATAACTTAAATTAGAATTATTTTCCTTATCTTTTAAGATTGCTCCTCCATAAACTTTTTCAGCTATGCCTTTTTTTTCTAAAACATCTAAATCTCTTCTTACTGTTTCCAATGACACATCAAAAATAGTAACTAGATTAGATACTTTTACACTTCCATCTCTCTCTAAGATTTCAATTATTTTATTTTGTCTATCATTAGCCAACATAATCTTTTTTCTCCTTTTTTAAATAATCTAAAAATTCTTTTGTTGCTTTTTTCACTTTTCCACTTAAAAGAAGAATTCCAATAAGATTTGGTATTATCATAAGTCCTAAAACTGTATCTTGTAATAACCATACAATTTTTAGAGTACTAATAGACCCTATTAAAGTTAAACATACAAATATATATTTAAAATAAGAAGCAACTTTTGAATTAAATATATAAGTAAGAGTAACATTTCCAAAATACCATTGAGATAAAACTGTTGAAAAAGCAAAAAGTATCATACTTATTCCTATAATATACTTAAATAAATGATGAATTCCTCCAAATGCTGTAATTACATAAATGGCTGGAGAAATATTTTGTTCTGTTACTCCTGAAGTTAAAACTATAAATGCTGTTAAACTACATATTACTACTGTATCAATAAATACTTCTAATATTCCATAAAGTCCTTGTCTTGCTGGAAAATCTGTAATTGCTGCTGAATGAAGTACTGGAGCACTTCCTTCTCCTGCCTCATTAGAATATAATCCTCTAGCAATTCCATATCTCATAGCTTCTTTAATTGTATATCCTAAAACTCCTCCTCCTACTGATTCTGTATTAAAAGCACTAGATATAATATTCATTATAGCATAAGGAACATGATTTATGTTAGAAATAATTATTATAATTCCTCCAAAAAAATAAATAGATGTCATTATAGGAATTAATTTTTCAGCAACTGCTCCTAATCTTTTTACTCCACCAACTACAACCATTGTTACTATTATTCCCATTAAAACTCCACCTAAAATAGGCTTTATTCCAAATATATCTTTTAAAACAATAGCAACAGCATTTGATTGAATTAGCGCTCCTCCACTTATTTGAATAAGCATTAAAAAAGCAAAAAGTACTCCTACTCTTTTCCATCCCAATCCTTTAGAAAGATAATACATTGGACCACCAACATAATTTCCTTCATCTGTTTTTTCTCTATATATCATTCCTATTACTATTTCAGCATATTTAGTGGCCATTCCTAAAATTCCAGCAATCCACATCCAAAATACTGCTCCTGGTCCTCCACTAGCTATAGCTGTGGCAACTCCAACTATATTTCCATTACCAACACAACTACTTAAAGCTGTACAAAGCGCTTGAAATGATGAAAGAGTTCCCTCTCCTTTTATTTGATTTTTTCCCTTAATAGATTTTACAAGCTCCTTAATAGCTAAAGGAAAACCTTTTAATTGTATCCCTCCTGTAATTATAGTAAAAAATACTCCAACTCCCATTAAAGTTATCATTAAATAATTTCCCCAGATAATATTAGATATTCTTTCTAAAATAAATTCTATCTTTTCCATATATCCTCCTAAACAATAAAATTATTTGATATAATCATAACATATTTATGAGTTTTTTTGAAGTATTTTGTTTAATTTTTATAGTTTTTTGTTGTTTTCGTTGTTACTTTTGAAAAAATTTTCTTTTTATAAAAAAGTTAGATAGAATAAAAAATATTTTACTCAACTCTTTTTTTTATATTAAAATTTTTTTTAATCTTAATTTTTTGACTTTTTATTTCTAGATTTTTATTAAAAATCAATTTATAATTTTTTAAATAATAATAAAAGTCTAAGATAAATCTTAGACTTTCGTTTCTTTTTATAAATCTTACTCTAAATTTATTTAAGATATTTTTTTAAATTATTTAAAATATTTTTCTAATAATTTCTCAAATTCTCCATTAGATTTTAAAGTTGTTATAGCCTTATTTACATCTTCTAATAATTTTGTATCTTCTTTTCTTACAGCTATAGCATAATCTTCAGCTTCACCTTTTCCTTCAGCAAGTTTTAATCCAGGATTTTTCTTTACATAGTTTACAGCAGTTTCAGAATCTAATACAACAGCATCTAATTTTCCATTTTGTAAAGCCATTATTCCAGCATAAGCAGCATTATATTTTTCAGAAGGTAATCCCATTTCTGTTATTACTAAATCTCCTGTAAATCCAAGCATAACTCCTATTTTTTTATCTTTTAAATCAGCAAAATCTTTTATATCATTATTTGATTCTTGTAAAACAATAACTTGATTAGCTGAATAATATGGTTCTGTGAAGTTAACAGATTTTTTTCTTTCTTCACTAGCTGTCATTCCAGCTATTACTAAATCAACTTTTTTAGATTGAAGAGCTGGTAATAATCCATCAAAACTCATATCTTTCATTACTACTTCTCTTCCTAATTCTTTTCCAATAGCATTAATAAGGTCAATATCAAACCCTACCATTTTTCCATCTTCTAAATACTCAAATGGTGGAAATTCAGCATTAGTTCCTACATAGATAGCTTTTTTCTCTTCTTTTCCACAAGCAAAAAACATTAACATTGTTAAAACAAGACCACAAACCTTTAAAACTTTTTTCATATTTTTTCCTCCATATATAATTTAATAAAATTTGTTAACGATTTAAAACTTTATTTAAAAATTCCTTAGTTCTTTCATGTTTAGGATTTCCAAATATAACTTCTGGAGAATCATCTTCTAATATTGTTCCTCTGTCCATGAAAAACACTCTATCAGCCACATTTTTAGCAAATCCCATTTCATGAGTTACTATTATCATTGTCATTCCCTCATCAGCTAACTCTCTCATAACATCAAGAACTTCTTTTATCATTTCTGGGTCTAATGCTGATGTTGGCTCATCAAAAAGTATTACTTCTGGGTCCATAGCAAGAGTTCTAGCTATAGCTATTCTTTGTTTTTGTCCTCCTGATAATTGGTCAGGATAAGCATTTTCTTTATCAGCTAAACCTACTTTTTTTAATAATTTTCTTGCTTTCTCATTAATTTCCTCTAATTTTGCATTTTTTACTTTTAAAGGAGACAAAGTTAAATTTTCTAAAACTGTTTTATGAGGAAAAAGATTGAAATGTTGGAAAACCATTCCAACTTTTTCTCTAATTTTATTTATATCTGTTTTATCGTCCATTAAATTTTGATTATTTATATAGATTGCTCCACCTGTAGGTTCTTCTAATTTGTTAAGACATCTTAAGAAAGTAGATTTTCCACTTCCAGATGGTCCAATTATAGCTATAACTTCACCTTTTTTTATTTCTACTGATATATCTTTTAAAACTTCTAATTTTCCAAAACTTTTATATAAATGTTCTACCTTAATCACTTACTTTCAACCCCTTTTCAACATTTCTCATAATCTTAGTAAATATTCCTACCATTACTAAATAAATAAGTCCAACTGCTAATAATGGTTCTACTCCTCTATAAGTTTGACTAGTAATTATATTTGCTGAACGAAGTAAATCTACTCCACCTATAAATCCTACTATTGATGTTTCTTTTAATAATGTAATAAATTCACTAACAAGAGCTGGTAAAATTTTTCTTATAGCTTGAGGAATTATAACTTCTTTCATAGCTATATGATAAGGCATTCCTAAAGCTCTAGCTGCTTCCATTTGTCCTTTATCAAGTCCCTCAATTCCTGCTCTAATGATTTCACAAACATAAGCTCCTGAGTTTATACCAAAAGCAATTCCTGCTATTAAAAATACAGGCATATCTCTAAATCCAGCAAAAATAATATTTGCTAATATCATAAGTTGAACTACTGCAGGAGTTCCTCTTATTATATCTGTGTATAAGATTGATAAATTTGTTAATGGAGTCCAATTTTTCCATTTTTTATTTTTACTATGTTTAAATGGACGGAAATTACAAATTCTCATAATTGCTGCTAAAATTCCTAAGATAATTCCTAAGATAGCTGAAAATAATGTTACTCCAACTGAAAAAGAAAGACCTTGTATCATATATTGATATCTTTGTCCTTCGATAAAAATCTCTTTTAATACTCCTAAGTACTCTGTCATTTTTCCTCCTAAAAATATATATAAATTTTAAATTTTTTAACTTAAAAAAAATAGCTTAGTTTCTTTTGAAACTAAGCCTTAACATCTTAATTAAAATAACTTGTGGTTATATTATGCTCATAGGAATCCCCTAATCTTTACAAACTAAAATAGATATTTTTGGACAAGTTCAAAGAAACGATATTAAATTTCGTTTAAAATTTTCTATTCCTTTCTTGCCTCGTCATAAATAACATTTTGATTCCCCCATTTATTTTTTTATTAACTAATAGTATCAAATAAATTCTCTTTTGTCAATAATTTATTTAACTTTTTTCTATTTTTACAACAGTTCCACTTACTATTATTCCAATTCTATTTTTATCAAACTCTGTATAACTTAAATCTACTCCAACAATGGCATTCCCACCTTTAAGCATAGCATTATATTTTAATTTATCCATTGCATATTTTTTACCTTTAGCTAATTTTTCTTCAAAACCAGAAGACCTAGCTCCAAATAAGTCTGATATATTTCCCTCTACCTCTGAAAATATTCCTGTTCCTATAACTACTTCTGCACTATCAATATCTATATAGTCTACAACTTTGTATCCCTCAATATTATTAGTTGTAGTAATTTTTATTGTAGAAATTCTTCTTTCAATCTCTTCCTTTCCACAATCAGCACAATATTCCTCATTTCCAATTTTATAAAATGTTATAGATTTAAAAAATCCAGCTTCTTTTCCACATTTTGCACATTTCTTTCCCATAATTCCTCCTTAAAATAATCTCATTATTAATGAAAATATAATTGGTAAAAACATTCCTGGAAGCATATTAGTAACTTTTAAATATTTTTCTCCAAATATTAAAGTCAAGCCTAATCCTGTTAAAATTGCTCCACCAACTGCTGTTACATCTCCCATTACTTCTGGTGTTGTAACAACTTTTAAAATATTTCCCATACAAAACATCAATCCTTGATAAAGCACAACCATTATTCCTGAAAAAATAACTCCTATTCCATAAGTAGAAGCTAACATCATAGACATTACACCATCTAATATTGATTTTATATAAATTAAATTTCCATCACCATTTAATGCTATTTTTACAGGGCCTAATATTGCCATTGAACCTACACAAAATATTAAAGTTGAAGTTACAAACCCTTTTATCATTCCTCCCTCTTCTTTTTCTTTGCCAAACTTTTCTTGTAATATCTTTCCTAGATTTTTTAATTTTCCATCTAAATCAAATTTTTCTCCAATTACAACTCCTATTACTAAATATATTGCTACATACATTCCATTTTTAAAAGTTAGGGCGTCTTTTAGACCCATTATAAAAGTAAAAAGTCCTAATATTTTTATTATTGATTCAGATATATCTTTAGGTAAAGCTTTTCTAAATATATATCCTAATAAAGTTCCTAAAACTATAGTCAAGCCATTTAAAAGAATTATAAACATATTTCCCCTCCCAATAAAATTCTTTTTCTATATTAATGAATATTATAACAAATTTTTTTAAATTTCAATATTTTTCTTTAATTTCTAAAAAATTAGTGTTATAATTTCTATAATTTCAAAAATAAAAGGTGATAAATATGATTAGTTTCAATAATGATTATAGCGAGGGAGCTCATCCTAATATATTAAATGCTCTTATCGAAACAAATTTTGAACAAACAGATGGATATGGTGAAGATTATTATACTAACTTAGCTTACGAAAAAATTAAAACTGCTCTTAATTGTGATGATTGCCATATTAGATTTTTAGTTGGAGGTACACAAACTAATCTTGTAGTTATCTCTCATCTTCTAAGACCTCATCAAGCTGTTATATCTTCTGATGTGGGACATATTAATGTACATGAAACAGGAGCTATTGAAGGAACAGGACACAAAGTTCTTACTACTGAAAAAATAAAAGATGGTAAATTAACTCCTGAAACAATAAAAAAAGTTTTAGATATTCATACTGACGCCCATATGGTACAACCTAAAATGGTTTATTTATCAAATCCAAATGAATTAGGGGCTATCTATACTAAAGAGGAATTAAAAAATATATATGAATTTTGTAAAGAAAACAATCTTTATTTCTATATTGACGGAGCTAGACTTTCTTCTGCTTTAGCCTCTGAAAAAAATAATATAGATTTATCTGATTACAAAGATTTATGTGATATTTTATACATAGGAGCTACAAAATCTGGAGCTTTATTTGGAGAAGCTGTGGTATTTTTCAATCTTTCTTTAGTTGGAGATTTTCAATATTCTATCAAATTAAGAGGAGCTTTACTTGCTAAAGGTAGATTACTTGGAATTCAATTTAATGAGTTATTTAAAAATAATTTATTTGTAGAGATTGGAAAACATGCTAATAAAATGGCAAAAAAAATAAAAGATATATTTGTAAAAAATAATATTCCTTTTGTTGTTGATTCTTATTCTAATCAACTTTTTGTGATTTTCTCTAATGAATTAATAAAAAAATTATCAGATAAATATAAATTTTCTATTATTGAAAAATATGATGAAAATAATACTGTAGTGAGATTTGTTACTTCTTGGGCTACAAAAGAAGAAAATGTAGATGAATTTATAAAAGATTTTAAAGAAATTATTAAATAGGTGATTTTTTATGGATAATAAAAAATTGGTAGAATTATTAAATCTTGTTAAAAGAAATATAACTCTTTCTGATTTAGGTATTCTGTATGCTCATAATGGTTATGATGATGAAAGATATAGAGAGCTTAAAGAAATTAATTTAGAAATTTTAGATATTTTAACAGATGAAAATATAACTTTAGATAAATTACATGATTTTTATTTACCTATAAGTGAATATCCAACTCCAAAAGTAGAAGTAAGAGGGCTTCTTCTTAATGAAAATGATGAAGTTTTAATGGTAGAAGAAAAATTAGACCCTGGTAAATGGTCTATCCCTGGTGGTTGGTGTGATATTGGTTTTTCTCCAAAAGAGGTTATGATTAAAGAAATGAAAGAGGAAACAGGTTTAGATGTGGAAATTGTAAAAGTACTTGCTATTTTTGATAAAAAGTTTCATAATCACCCTGCTGATACTTTTTACACTTATAAAATAGCTTTTTTTTGTAAAAAATTAGATGGTAATTTAAAAACAACTTTTGATATTACTAATGTTAAATTTTTTAAATTAGATAATCTTCCTCCTCTATCTACTTATAGAATTTTAGAAGAACAAATTAAAACTTTAGTTAATTTAGCTAAAGATGAAAATTCTAAAACTTATTTTGAATAATTATATTTTTTATTTATACAATAAAGAGACTATTGTTTTGTATAATAAAACTTTTACAATAATCTCTTTATTATTTTTTTACTTTTTTATTTTAATGTTAAAGCCATAGCTCCTAAAATCCAGCATTATCTCCTAATTTAGGAGAAACTATATATTCATCTATATTTTTTAAAATATCATCTGCTTGAATGTATTCATTTAACATCTCTTTAACATATTTTCTTATTTTAGGAAAAAGTTGTTTTTGTTTCATAACTCCTCCACCTAAAATTATTTTTTCTGGAGACAAAATTAATATATAATTTACAAGAGCTTGAGCAATATAAAAAGCTTCTAAATTCCATGCTTCATGGTCTAAAGGCAGTTTATCACCTTTTGTTTTCCATCTTTCTTCTATAGCTGGTCCTGAAGCAAGTCCTTCTAAGCAATCTTTATGAAATGGACATTTCCCTTCATATTTATCATTAGGATGTCTTTTTATAATTATATGTCCCATCTCAGGGTGTAACATTCCATGAACAAGTTTTCCAGAAATTAATATTCCTCCTCCTATTCCTGTTCCAACAGTTAAATAAATACAATTATCAAGATTTTTAGCTGCTCCCCATATAGACTCTCCTAAAGCTGCTCCATTAACATCTGTATCTATTACCATTGAAATAGAAAAATGTTTTTTTAAATATTCTAAAATATTAAAATTTGTCCAAGTTAATTTAGGAGTTTTTCTTATAGAACCATAATTTTCTGATTTAGGATTAATATCAACAGGACCAAAAGACCCTATTCCTAAAGTTTCTATATTTTTATCTTTAAAATATTCAACAACTTTTTTTAAAGTAATTTCAGGAGTTTCTGTTGGAAAACTAATTCTATCTAAAATCTCTCCTTTTTCATTCCCTATTCCACAAACAAACTTAGTTCCTCCAGCTTCTATTCCACCAATCAACATTTTTCCTCCTTAAAAAAAGCTGTTGCTCTTATTTAATAAAAATTTGCAACAGCTTGATTAAAATTAAATAGTTTTAAAAATTTCTTTTGCTCTTTGAATTTTTTCTTCTGATAATTTTTCAAATGGCTCTTTACAATATCCAGCATCTACTCCATAACATTTTAACATTTCTTTTAATGTTGGGAATAATCCGTTAGTTAATACTGCTTCTATCATATCATTTGATTCTTTTTGAAGTACTCTAGCTTCTTTTACTTTTCCTTCTTTAGCTAATTCAAATATTTTTCTAGCTCTTAAACCATTTACGTTATATGTACTTCCTATAGCTCCATCAACATCTAATACAGTTGCTGAAAGTAACATTTCATCAAATCCTGAATAAAGAATTTTATCTGGAAAAGCATGTCTTAATCTTTCCATTAAAAAGAAATTTCCTTCAGTAAATTTAACTCCAATAATATTAGGATTCTCAAAAAGTTCTCTAAATTGTTCAATTCCCATCATAACACCAGTTAAAGCAGATATAGAATAAACTATCATTTTATTTCCTGTTTCATTAACTATTGTGTTATAATAATTTTTAATTTCATTAAAAGAGAATTTATAATAAAAAGGTGTTACAGCAGATAAAGCATCATATCCTAATTCAGTTGCATATTTTCCAAGTTCAACAGCTTCATTTAAGTTAATAGAACCTACTTGAGCAATCATAGCTACTTTTCCTTGTGATTCTTCCATAGCTATTCTAAAAATAGTTTTTTTATCCTCTGTAGATAACATAAAATTTTCTCCTGTAGAACCTCCTACATAAAGTCCATCTACTTTCATTGTATCAATATTATGTCTTACAATTTCCCTTGTACCTTTTTCATTAATCTTTCCATTTTTATCAAAAGAAACTAATAAAGCAGAAAAAATACCTTTTAAATCTTTCATAAAAACCTCCTAAACTTAATTTAAAAAACGCGCGTTTATTATATAGCGATATTAATATAATACTTTTTTATAATTTTGTCAATAAAAAAATAAAAATTTAAAAAATGTTGACAAATGATATTAAAAGTTATATTATTGAATATATATTATAAAAACGCGCGTTTATATCAAAAAATTAAATGGAGGTTTTATATGAATTGGCATTGGTTTAACTGGATAGTTTTGAGTGCATATTTTTTATTTTTTATAGGACTTGGGGTTTATTTCTCAAAAAATAATAATTCTACAGAAGATTATTTTAAAGCAAGTGGTAGAATTCCTTCTTGGGTTAATGCTTGTAGTATTTATGCGACTGCTTTATCATCTTTATCTTTCATAGCTATTCCTGCTTCTGTATTTCATAAAGGAATTATAATGGGAATGGCTCCCTTAGGAATAATTATAATGGTTATTTGGTCTGCTTTTGTTTTTGTTCCATTTTTTAGAAGTATTAATGTTACTACAGCCTATGAATATTTAGGAAAAAGATTTGACAATGGTTTTAGATGGGTAGGTAGTTTATCTTTTATTCTTTTTCACTTAATAAGAATGGCTGTTGTTTTATATTTACCAACTTTAGCTTTAAAGGAAGCTTTACCTAACATAAATCCAACAATTTTATTATTTATTGTTTCTTTTTTATGTGTTGTTTATACTTCGATGGGTGGAATAGAAGCTGTTGTCTGGTCAGATGCAATGCAAACTATCGTTTTATTATTTGGGGCATTTTTAATAATTTTTATAGGATATTTTACTGTTCCTGAAGGAATTGGAAATGCTTTTTCAACTTTAATAACTGATGGAAAAACAATCCCTGGTTCTGCTTGGGATTTATCTCTTAGTGGTGCAACTTTCTTAGGTATTTTCTTTGGAGGATTTTTTAATTCTATTTATTCTTATATAGGTTCTCAAGACATAGTTCAAAGATATAACACAACAAAAAATGAAAAGGAAGCTAAGAAAAGTTTATTAATAAACGTTCCTTTATTATGTGTAAGTGTATTTATATTTACTGGAATGGGTACTGCATTATATTTATTCTTTAAATATAAAGCAATTCTACCTGAAAATATAGATGGAAACGCTATTTTACCATATTTTGTTATAAATTATACTCCAATAGGTTTTTCTGGAATCATTATAGCTGCTATATTTGCTGCTGCTCAATCAACAGTTTCTTCAAGTTTAAACTCTTTAGCTACTTGTGTTACTGCTGATATCATTACTCCACTAAAAAAAGATTTAACAGATGCTCAAAAATTAAAAATCGCTAAATTAGTAAGTTGGGGAGCTGGTATTTTAAGTACAATTCTTGCAATAAGATTTTTACATGCTGGTCAAGGAGATATGTTTTTATACTTCCAAGCTATAACAGGTTTATTAGGAGGACCTATAGCTGGATTATTCTTAGTCGGAATTTTCTTTAAAAGAGTAGACAATAAAGCTGCTTGGATTGGATTTATTATATCTATTTTATTAGCTACTTATCTTGGTAACCCTGGAGGACTATTAAGTAAATTATTACCTGGATATGTTCAGCCTAAAGTTTTTGAAATTTTAATTTCAGTAGTAGTAATGGGAGCTTGTATAATTCCAGCTTGGATTTCTTCTTTATTCTTAGGAAAACCTAAAGATGAAAAAATAAGTGGTTTAACTTATTTTA
This sequence comes from Fusobacterium perfoetens ATCC 29250, assembly GCF_000622245.1. Lineage (NCBI taxonomy): Bacteria > Fusobacteriati > Fusobacteriota > Fusobacteriia > Fusobacteriales > Fusobacteriaceae > Fusobacterium > Fusobacterium perfoetens. The sequence goes on from NZ_JHXW01000005.1 coordinate 135,626, forward strand.
CTTTAAATAATAAATAGATAAAAGGAAGAGGTATAAATAAAAGCATTAATTAATAAAAAAATAAAAGGAAATTAGGTAAGTCTTTTTTGATAATGAATCTATTTGGTTGTAACCATATGAGCCTTAAATTAGCTTGGAAATGATAAAGGTTGCTAGAGAACTAAAACCTTCAGCAATTCAAGTAATCTTACCAGATTGGTTTCCTTATAGTAAAGAAACTAAAATTAATTTTATAAATAAAGTTGGAAAAGAAGCAAATGGAATAGATGAAAAAGATGTTGAATTTGTTCGTAATAAATGTAAAGAAATTTTACCTGAATTTATAAAATAATCTTTAAAAAAAGCAATAGTAATTTTATAATGAAAAATTAAAATATAAAAATAAAGAAGTTCTTGTAAATTAAAATTTAATTTATAAGACTTCTTTATTTATTATTATAAAATAGAACTTTTAAATAATATATTAGCTGGAATTAAAGTAATTAAATCAGGAAATATATTTTTATATAAAAGATTAAATATTAATAAACCTGATGTATAAGATATCATAGAATATTGCTCATTAAGTGAAGCAAATAGCATTCCAGAACTTAAGTATTTATTTAATTCTGGATTTCCTGCAATCCCAATAATTTTTATATCTTTATTTTCTCTAAGAAAATCTATATTATTTTCAATAACTTCCTTTAAAAATCTATTTGTAAAAATTACTTTAACATCTTTTGAAATTTTATCTGAAAGAAAATTTTCTTTAGAAAAAATTTCCTTTTTTTCAAAAGATATAATTAATTGTTCTTCTTCTAAAGAATTTATAAATCCTTGATAATATCTATTAGCTGAAACTTTATCATCTGGAAATTTTAAAACAAGAGCTTTTTCATATTTTCTAAGAATCCCATCAGCAATATTTCCACTTATTTCTCCACTATTGAAATAATTTGCTCCTACATAAGGTATTCTAGGAGATAAATAACTATCCATTGTTATAAATTTTACATTTTCATTTTCTAAAATTAAAGATGAAACTTTCTCTTTTAAAAGAGGAGTTATTATAACTCCAGCTACTTCATTTTTTTCTAAAACTTTTTTTAGTGACTCTAATTGTTCTTCTGGATTGTTAATATCATTTTCTATTATATATAAATTTATTCCAAAATTTTTAAATTCATTTTCAAATTTAATTAAACCTTTTTTTATTTCTTCATTATAATATGGAACTATCGAACGAACTATAAAAGCATATATATTTTTTTTCTTTTTTGATGCTAGGGTACTACTAATATAATTTCTTTCATATTTTACTTCTTCTACAATTTTTAAAACTTTTTCTCTTATTTCTTTTTTTACTGTATTATCTCCATTTAAAACACGAGAAACCGTTGTTCTACTAACTCTTGCTAATTTTGCTATATCTTCCTGTCGCAAAATATTAACCTCCTAATTTTATTTATCTATATTATAAAATATTTATAAAAAAAATAAAATAAATTTTCTTTAAAATATTTTTTCTCCAGAAAAATGGAAGTTTTAATTTCTGAAAATAATTATTAAAACTATAACCTATTAATATATAATAAAAAATCACTCTTTTTAATTAAAGGTAAAGTTCCTTAATTTATGAGTGATTTTTATATTTTTATTCTATAATTACTTATTTTATTGATATTAAGAAAATAAAATCTCTTAATTTTTATATATAATATATAGTTTTTACCCTATTTATTACTAAATTTCCTCTATTCTTTCCCTCTAACATTTTCATATAAAACTGAACTAAAACTATTATTATAATTTGGAATATTTTTAATAGGTCTATTAAAGAAATTAATATCTTTAAATTTACACTCAGTTGCATTTTCCTCAAATACATTAGCTGTATCTATTGTAGAATTACTAAAATAGATTCCCTTGCAATCTTTTAAATAAATATCTCCATAATAAAGGCTAATTCCCTCAAATAAAAACTCTCCCACATTAGGACTATCCACAACTATTGCATATTTTGTATTATGTTTTATTGAAGTAGCAGCAATTAAACCATGGGCGTCATTTTCTCCTTTTCCTATCTCTACTCCAATTTCATTATTACAAATATTTCCACCTACAAAATGGGTGTTTCCTCCAATAATTTTTAAAGCAATTTGATTTTCTGATAAAGTGCAATTTGTAAAAGTAGAAAATTCCCCTCTGACATCTACATAAATTCCTACCTCACACTTATTGGCAAAAAGATTTGTTATCTGATTTCCACTATGATTTCCTACTGAACGACCAAATAATAATCCTTTTTTATAATTTTTTATTTGAACATTATTAATCATATTATTAAAACCATTGGTAAAATCTATTGCTGTCCCCTGTACTTGAGAATTTTCAAAAAATAAATTTTCAATAATATTATTATCACTACATTTTATAATTACAACATCTGAATTTGTGCTTATTACTGCTCCATTTCCTTTTAAAACTTGATATTTATTTAAAAATAATGTTGAATTTATAATATAATTTTTTCTTGATAGATTAACTGTAGCTTTTGTATTAAATGCCTTTTTAAAAGCTTCTGTATCATCTGTTACTCCATCACCTTTAGCTCCAAACCAACTAACTTTTACCTCTCCATCACAAATAATATTTCCATAAAGCCCATTGTCTAGTTTTATTCCACTTCCATTATCTGTATCAGATATTATTCTTTTATGCTCTGCTCCATCATAATTTGAATAATATCCTAAAACTTTAACAATATTCCCTTTTGAAAGATTTAATTTCTTTAATTCTACAACAGTATTTACTTCTAATTGCATTTTATCATCTCTTTTCATTAGATTTTTTCTTTATAAATAATATAATAACAAATTCAAAAATATAGTACAATAAAAATTTATAAAAAAGGAACTACTAAATTAATTTTAATAGTTCCTAAAATTATTATCTTAAAACTTCCCCTAAATGTATAAGTTCCTCTTTTATATTTCTATGTTTTAAAGTTTTTAAATCAATTTTATAAAATCTAAAAATATATTGTAAAAACACTCCCATTATTAGAGCTGTAGCAAAAGTTCCTACTCCAACTTTTCCTCCTAAAAGCCAACCACTTATTAAAGCAAAAAGCTCTATAGAATTTTTTATATATACAACAGGATATTTAGTTTTCTTAGTTAAAATTTGCATAAATCCATCTCTTGGACCACAACCCATTCCTTGTACCATATAGAAAAAAGTCCCGTAGGCATAAAAAAATATTCCTATAAATAAAATTATAAATCTATAGATATAAGACTCTTTTACAGGTATAAAATCTAAAAATATAATTAAGTCCATAAAAAGTCCTACACAAATAAAATTAATAATTGTACCAAGCCCTATTGGTTGACCTAAAACTATATCCAAAAACACTATTGTTATCCCAAGTCCTATACTTGCTTGACCTATTGTTATTCCCACAGTTTTTGAAAGCCCTTGATGTAATACATCCCAAGGAGCTAATCCTAAGTCTGACCTCAATATCATTATGCAACCTAAAGCACACATAAAAAGTCCAGCTAATAATCTTAAATATTTTTTTACTTCTTCTACTCTTTTCCTCTCCATCTCTTCCCTCTACAAAATTTATTTTAAAAAAAACTGAGTAGCATTTTAAAAATACTTTACCCAGCACTCTTTTTTGTATAATATATTTACCACAACTTTTTATACAAAGGAGACTACACGCAATTAAAACACATATTCTCTAATATTAATGTATCATATTTTATTCGAAAAATTAAAAAATGTAAATAAAGAAATTAAATTTATAATAAAAACTATAAAAAAATATGATAATTTTATATTATATCTTTACTTTTAAAAAAAAAAATAGTATAATTAATTAACGAAACCGAAAGTCACGCAGCTTCCCGTCAAGTGTTGGTGGCTTTTTTTTTATACATTTATTTTTAATTTTTCAAATTTAATTTCTTTTCTATTACTTAATCTATATCTTGTGTAATTTCTTATCCAAGTATTTTCCTTTAAATTTTTCTTTTTATTATTCTTCAAATGATAGTATTCATAAATTCTTATTATTGAGTTTATTCTTGTTTGAAGAAAATCTTTCTTAGGATTTTTATATATATTATTAGCTTTTAATCCTTTTTCTAAAAAGATTATTAGGCTTTCTTTATGACATAAACTATTTCTTAAAATTATTATAGATTGTAAATCATTAAATATGTTTCCAATAGAAAAATTATTTTGTTTTTTTAAATAATTTCTAAATAATGTATAAATCTTTTTCCCTTTATAACTATGGTTCAATAATATTCCAAGAGTTCCAAAACTTAAAACCTTTATTAAAAGATAATAATACTCTGAAAAATCAGGATTTTTTCTAGGAAATATGTCTGTTTGCTTTTTCCATTCTTTTTCTATTTTCTCTAATGTTTTTGGAGAAATCAGCCTTAAAGATTTAGTATTAAAATCGTAATCTTCTAAAGAGTTTAAAAACTCATTAAATTGAAGTTTATTTTTTTTAAGAAATTCATCTAAGAAAAAGATAAAATGGCTTTTTAATTCTATTTCATAATTTAAAACACCTTCTCTAATTTTTCTTTCAAATCTTAAAAGTTCTAAATACTTTTTCTTTAAAAATTTATATTTTGTAGCATAATTATAAGTATATACAATTCTATAAGTTCCATCTTTATTTATACATTTACTTTTTCCATCTGCAAAAAAATATTTTAGAGAAAAAATATTAAGATAGTTATAAGCATTTAGTAATACCTTCATCTCTTCTTCTTCAAAAAGATTTTCAAAAACTATTTTTTTATTATTTTTTATAAATTCAATTAACTCATCTTGTTGTAGTACTGATTTCATTTAGATTCTCCCAAAATTATTTATATATTATTTTTCTCTAGTAACTTATAAAAATAATGAACTTATCTTGAGTTTTTGCTTTCAAAATAAGTTCATTTTATTTTTATATATTATTTAATGCTTCTTCAAAATCTGAAGAACCTGGTAAAGCTTTTAATAAAGCTTTAGTATAATCATGTTTTGGATTTAAGTATATCTCTTCTGGAGTTCCCTCTTCCACTATCTCTCCATTTCTCATAACTCCTATTCTATCACACATATGATAAACTACTCTCAAATCATGAGAAATAAATAAATATGATAATTTTAAATCCTTTTGTAACTTTTTAAAAAAGTTTAAAATACTTGCTTGTCCTGATAAATCTAATGATGAAACAGCTTCATCAGCTATCAAAAGTTTTGGATTTGAAAGAAGAGCCAAAATTATTGCTATCCTTTGTTTTTGTCCTCCACTTAATTCACCAGGATATTTTACCAATACATCTTCATTTAGATTTGCCATTTCAAGCATCTCTTTTATTTTGCTCTCCATAAGTTTTTTATCTTTACACTTATTTATTTTGAATGGCTCCTCTAATATCCACTTTATATCTTTCATAGGATTTAAAGATGAGTTTGGGTCTTGGAATACCATTTGTATATCCCTAACCCCTCTTATTTTTTTATAATCAATTTTCTTTCCCTCAAAAATTATTTCTCCACTTTTAATTGAAGTTAAACCTGTAAGTACTCTAGCTGTTGTTGATTTTCCACAACCAGACTCCCCCACAAGTCCATAAACTTCTCCCTCTTCTATATGAAAAGATACATTTTTTAATATATGCTTGTCATCATAAAATTTATTAAGATTTTTTATCTCTAATAACATCTTTTATCACCTTTTCACAAGCTACAAAATGATTTTTTTCAATTTCCATCAAATCATTTTCTTTACAATTATTGTAATATTTACATCTATCACCGAAATAACATTTTTCTCTAGTTCTTACAAGTGGAGAAATAACTGTTCCCAGTACATATGGCAACATTCTATTTTTATCCTCCATACTGAAAAGCATACTATACAAAGCTCTTGTATAAGGGTGTTTAGCATTTTTTAAACTTCCCTCTAAAATTTCCACACTTCTTCCACCATACATTACCATTACTCTGTCACAAATAGATTCAATAAGAGCTATATCATGAGAAACAAATATTATTGTCATGTTTTTTTCTTTATTTAATTTTTTTAAAAGTTTTATTATTCTAAGTTGTGTTCTTAAATCCAAAGCTGTTGTTGACTCATCACAAATTATTAAATCAGGCTCACATATAACAGCCATAGCTATCATTACTCTCTGTCTTTGTCCCCCTGAAAGTTGATGAGGATATTTTTTACAAGCTTCTTCTGGATTATAAATATCACACTCTTCTAATATTTCTAAAACTTTTTTCTTTCTTTCCTCTTTTGTTAAATCTTTTTTATGAATTTGTAATGCTTCATCAACTTGTTTTCCAATTTTTTTTAATGGATTTAAAGCACTAAGAGCATCTTGAAAGACCATACTTATTTTATTTCCTCTAATCTTTCTCATTTCTTTTTCTGTTAAATCCAATAAATTCTTATCTTGAAATATTATCTCTCCTGTTGGATGAAACCTATCTTCTAATATTCTTAAAATACTTTTAGAAGAAATACTTTTTCCACAACCAGACTCCCCAACTATTCCAAATATTTCTCCCTGTTTTACATAAAAATTTAAATTTTCAACCAGAGATAATAATTCTCCTTTATAATCTACAGATATGTTTAAATTCTTAACTTCTAATAATTTCATTTTTACCTATCCTTTAGAATTATACTTTTCTCTTGCATATTCTCCTATAAGATTTATAGAACAAATTGTAAGTGTTATAAATAATCCTGGAAATATTGCATACCATGGAGCTGCTAGAAAATAAATTTGTGCTTCTCTAAGCATAGAACCCCAACTAGGATAAGGAGCTTGTATTCCAAGTCCTAAATAACTCAATGAAGCTTCTGTAAGAATAGATACACCTAAGGATAAAGCTGTAGACACAATTAATTTTCCTCTTATATTAGGAAAAATATAATGTCTTAATATCCATAAATTTGAAGCCCCTCTAGTTTTAGCTGAAAGAGTATAATTTTTTTCTTTTTCTTTTAAAGTTTCTCCTCTAGCAAAACGAGTAAAATGAGGTATATTCATTATTCCTATAACAAGAATTGTATTAAAAGTTCCTGGGCCAAAAGCTGTTATCATCATCAAAGCAAATAGTATTCCTGGAAAAGACATAAAAGCATCTATAATTCTCATTATAATTTCATCTACATATCCACCTATATAACCAGAATACATTCCCAAAATTCCACCTACAAAAAGTCCTATTCCTATAGATGAAAACCCTACAAATAAAGCTATTCTTCCACCTTCCATAATTCTTGTAAATATATCTCTACCAAATTTATCTGTTCCAAAAAGATGAGTTAAACTTGGAGAAACTAATTTATTATCTATATCTATAGAAGTTACTCCATAAGGACTAAATATTTTAGTCAATACTATAATTAATATAAGCACTACAAAAAATCCTATTCCAAATAGAAGATTTTTATTAATACTTTTTAATTTCTTCATAAAATTCACCTTATGATATTTTTACTCTAGGATCTATATAAGAATATAATAAATCCGTAATTAAATTTATTGATATTACAACTACTGCACTATATAAAACCAAAGCTTGTACTACTGGATAATCTCTGTTTTCTACTGCTAAAACCATAAGACTTCCAAGCCCTGAAATATTAAATAAGTTTTCTACTATTACACTACCAGCCAAAACTTTTATAAATAATCCAGAAATTATAGTAAGCATTGGAAATAATATATTTCTTAATACATCAGTTATTATAACTTCTGCCTTTCCTCTCCCACGAGCAATAGCTGCTTTTACATAATCTTTATTTAACTCTTCTAGTATAATATTTTTTAAATAAATAGAAGTTATTGAAATCTGTGAAATAGCCAAAGTTACTGCTGGAAGTATTCCATTTACAGTTTTTAATGAAACTTTTAAATAAACTCCAAAAATCATCATTAAAAGTAATCCCATCCAAAAAGAAGGAATAGAAATTCCAATCATATTAAAAATTGTTAAAAATTTATCTCCTCTTTTTTTATTTCTCATTGCTGAAAAAAGTCCTAATGGAAAACCTACAGAAATTGTAATTCCCATAGCCATTGTTGCTAAATTTAAAGTTGTTTTCACTCTCTTTTTTATAAGCTCATTAACAGGGGTAGAGTATCTTATAGATTCTCCCATATCCCCTTGTATAGTTTTTCCTACCCACTCTATATAAGCTATATATTTAGGTTTATCTAAACCATATTCTTTTTTCAAAACTTCTACCTGTTCTTTAGTTGCATCAACACCTAATTTTGATAAAATAGGGTCACCTGGTATAACATTTAAAACTGTAAAACTAATAACAGATACTAGAAAAAGTGTTGTTAATGAAGTAAAAATCTTTTTTATAAAAAACACTTTTTATCTCCTTTTTATTTTTTTATTGATAAACTTCCTATATCTATTACATATATTGGATAGATTTTAAATCCTTCTATATTTTTATTTAAAGCCACTATATAATTTGGTGCTTGTAAAAATACTGAACCAACATTTTCTGTTAATATATATTGAGCTTCTTTATATAATTTTCCTTGTTCTTCTTGGTCTATTTCATAAGGTATTTTTTCTAATACTTTATCATAATCTTTATTTGAAAAATTAACCATATTTCTTGGGTCTTTAGTTATATATCTGTCAACTGTTGCATAAGGAGATGGTTTTCCTTCAAATCCTATAACAGTCATTTGATAATTTCTATTTTTATAAACATCACTTAACCAAGTTCCCCATTCTATCTCTTCTATTTCAACTTCAATTCCCGCTTTTATTAATTGCTCTTTTATTATTTGAGCTGTATCCACATGAAGTTGATAGTTAGCTGGAGCTCTTAATTTTATTTTTAATCCATTTGGATATCCAGCTTCTTTTAATAAAGCTTTTGCTTTTTCAATATCTATTTTATATAAATTTTCTGTTTCTTCATTATAAATAGATTTTACAGATGGACTAATTGGCCCTCCAGAAATACTTCCCTCTTTTAGAGAAGCTCCATCTATAATTTCTTGTTTATCTATAGCATAATGAATAGCTTGTCTAACTTTTAGATTATTCAAAGGTTTTACAGCATTATTTAAAGCTAAAAGTTGAACCATATTTTGTTCCCCTTTTTCTATCTTTCCATTTTCTCCTATCATATCAATATATCCTACTAATAATCTAGGAATTACATCTACTTCTCCCATTTGGAAAGCTATTATAGCTCCTTGCTCATCTTTTATAATTCTAAAATCAACTTCTTCTACATTTCCAATTTTGTCATTAGCCCAATAATCTTTAAATCTTTTTAAAGTAACTTTTTCTCCAGGCATATAACTTTCTAAATAATATGGTCCTGTTCCATAAATTTTTTCTCCCTCTTCATAAACAATTCCATCTAAGAAAGCTGCTATTCCTTCTCCAGATACTTTTTTAAATTTAAAAATAACTTCATCTCCATTTACTTTTACATATTCAATATTTTTTTTGAACTCTGTAGTTGATAGATTAGTTGGAAAATCTTTTAATAAAAATCTATCATAAGAAGCTTTAACTAATTCAGGTGTTACTTCTACACCATTTTGAAATAAAATTCCTTTTTTTATTTTAAAAGTGTAAGTTAAAGCATCTTCTGAAATTGTATAACTTTCAGCAATAGCAGGATGAATTTCTCCTGTAGAATCCATTTTTAATAATCCTTCAAAAATATTAAAAAGAATTTCTCCTGTAGCTGCAGCAACATATTGATGTGGGTCTAAAAAATCTGGGTCTTGTGATACTCTTACTACTACTTTATTTTTTGTTATAGTAGTTTCTGACTCATTTTTTCCTCCACATCCTACTAACATAATCAACATCATTAACAGTGCAAAAATCTTCTTTTTCATAAAATATTTGTACTTAATTTTTTTGAATAAAAAAATCCAAAAGAATATATATGTATGGTGTCTACTACTCTCATAGCTACCCAGCAGACTTCTCGGAGTACAAAATCCTTTTTTTAGGTTCTCCATTTTTCGTTCTCATGATTTGAATATATAAAACTCTTTTTTTATAAATTCTCCTCTAAATGAAGAAAGTTAAATTAATTGATATATATAAATTTTTTATACTAAATTTTTATAAAAAATTCATATATTTAAATTTAACTATTAGTAAGTTTTAAAAAACCCCCTAAAAAAATCAAATTTTTTAACTTAAATATACCTATATATTTTAGTACATCCTCCTTTTTTATTATTAACTCAATTTGAGTTTTATACTAAATTCTATATAAATTTTTATAATTATTACTTACCCATTTTATACTTTACAGATTATATTATGAAAATCAAATTAAATCAAGCTTTATTTTGTAAAAAATATTTTTTTCTAAACTTTTCTTACTATTTGTGATACAATAAGTAGATAAAAAATTATATTTTATACAGGAGTTTTATATGGATAAAAATAATGGTAAAGTTATAATTGTTAAAGTTAATAAAGGTGGAGTTGGAAAAACTTTTCTTACCGTCCAATTAGGTGCTGGACTTGCTTCTATTGGAAAGAAAGTTTTAATTTTGACTTCAGACTCTCAAAATAATATTCTTCATTATACTTTTAAAGATGGTGAAGTTCCAACTTTTAAAAATGGTCTTAAGGTTTGGGTTAGAGGTAAAAGAGGAGAGCTTATAAAACTAAGAGAAAATCTTTTCTTTATCCCTCTTGAAAATAGTAAATTTTCATCTGTATTCTCAAAAAAATTAGAACCATTTTTAAATAGAATGAGAGAGGAGTATGATTATATATTAATAGATAGTATGCCTCTTTTAAAAATAGACTCTGAATTTGTTAGATGTGCTGATAAAATTATAATCCCTGTTTTCTGTGATAGAGCTACTATTGAGGGAGTTGTTAATGTTATAGAAGAAGCTGGAATTGAAAAAATTCTAGCTGTTGTTCCTAATAAATATAGAAGTACTGTTACTCAAAATGAAAATCTTGAAAAATTAAAAAATCTTTTAAGAGAAACAGATATTCTTTTCCCAGAGCCTATTAGAGAGCTTTCACAAGTAGAAAATCTTTTAGGAAATGGAAAAACTATTTGGGAAACAAAATCTAAACTTTTAGATGATGCAAAGAAAACTTTAGCTGACATTATGATTGAACTAGGTGAATAAATAGGTGAAAAATATGGAAAAAAAAATTGATGAAAGATTAAAAAATCTACTTAATTCTCGTAGAACTAAGCAAGATGATAATCTTAAAACTAATACTTCTCATTCTAAAGAAAAAACTGATTTTCAAATTATAAAATCTATTAATGGAGATTTTAATTTAACAGATGATAATGAGCTTAATGATTTTTTAAAAGAAAAATCTCTGGAAGTATTAAACTTACAAGCTCGTACTTCTCTAGAATTAGGAAAAATTTTTACTGAAGTGGAAAGTAAATTGAGTGGAAATAGATATACAGGTTGCTATGTTAAATGGTTAGAAACAAACGGTTATAATAAAATGACAGCCCTAAGACATAGAAATCGTTATAAATTATACTCTCTATGTTCTACTGATTTTTCTAAAGAGTCTATTGCTAAACTTTCTTATAAAAAAATTGATGAAATTTTAAAATCTGAAAATCCTCAAGAGATTATTTCAAAATTGGAAAAAACTAATAATATAGATATTTTAAATGAAAGTTTAATAATTGATTTGAAAACACCAATAGAATTTGAAGATAATGATAATTTTTATTTGGATAATTTTTTAAATCATCTTCCAAAAAAAGAAACTTTAGAAAATCTTCCTAGCAAAAAGAAAAAAACTTTAATCACTCTTTTAAAAAAAATAGATAAAATTTTAAATGATGTACAATAAAAAATTATAATTTTCTATAAAATAAAAAAAGTTGGATTTCTCCAACTTTTTTTATTGATTGAAAGTTTGATTTGAAAGTTTTTTAAATGTATTTACCTACATTTTTATATTTTAATTTATTTTTTATTAATTTTTTTACATCATATCTGGAAGATTAGGTTGGTTTCCTCCTACCTTTTCTTCTTTTTTATCTGTTACTAATACCTCAGTTGTAAGTATTAATCCAGCTATTGAAGCAGCATTTTGTACAGCTGACCTTGTTACTTTAGTTGGGTCTATTATTCCCTCTTCTAACATATCCACATATTCTTCTGTGGCAGCATTTAAACCAACTCCAGGGTTAAGAGTTTTTACTTTTTCAACTACAACTCCACCATCAAGTCCAGCATTGATAGCTATCTGTCTCATTGGGGCAGTTAAAGCTTTTTTAACAATCTCTACTCCCATTCCCTCTTCACCATCAAGTTTAAAATCTTCCATAGATTTTCCAATTTCCACTAAAGCAACTCCTCCACCAGGAACAATTCCCTCTTCTACAGCTGCTCTTGTGGCATTTAAAGCATCTTCTATTCTTAATTTTTTATCTTTCATCTCTGTTTCTGTGACAGCTCCAACTTTTATAACTGCCACTCCACCAGAAATTTTTGCTATTCTCTCTTGCATTTTTTCTCTGTCATATTCAGAAGTTGTATTTTCTAATTGACTTTGAATTTGTAATATTCTTTCTTTTATCTCTTCTTTATCTCCAAGTCCATCAACTATTGTTGTTTTATCTTTATTAACTTTTATTCTCTTGGCTCTTCCTAACATACTTAAGTCTGCTTCTTCTAATTTCATTCCTTTTTCTTCAGAAATTACAACAGCCCCTGTTAAAACTCCAATATCTTCTAATAGAGCTTTTCTTCTATCTCCAAATCCTGGAGCTTTTACAGCTACTACATTTAAAGTTCCACGGATACAGTTAAGAACCAAAGTTGTTAAAGCTTCTCCCTCTAAGTCATCAGCTATTAATAACAATGGTTTTGAACTTTTTACAACTTTTTCTAATATTGGTAAAAGTTCTTGAATATTTGTTATTTTTTTATCAGTTATTAATATATATGGATTTTCCATATCAGCTTCCATTTTTGTAGGGTCAGCCATATATGGAGAGATATAACCTTTGTCAAATTCCATTCCCTCTACAACTTCTAAAGAAGTTTCAAAAGATTTTGCTTCCTCTACAGTTATAACTCCTGTTTCTCCAACTTTTGCCATAGCTTCAGCTATTAATTTTCCTATTTCTTTATCTCCAGCTGATATAGAAGCTACTTGTTCTATCTCACTGTTTGTTTCAACTTTTTTAGATTTTTCTTTTAATTTTTTTATTACTTCAGTTACAGCTTTTTCTATTCCTTTTTTTACAAACATAGGATTAGCTCCAGAGCTTACAATTTTTAATCCCTCTTTTACTATTGCTTGAGCTAAAATTGTAGCTGTTGTAGTTCCATCTCCAGCCACATCATTGGCTTTAGTAGCCACTTCTTTTATTAATTTTGCCCCCATATTTTCAAATGGGTCTTCTAATTCTATTTCTCTTGCTATAGATACTCCATCATTTGTTATTAAAGGAGAACCAAATCCTCTATCTAAAATAACATTTCTTCCTTTAGGACCTAAAGTTATTTTTACAGCATTAGCTAAAGTATCCACACCTTTTTCCAATTTTTTTCTAGCTGCTTCATCAAATAATAATACTTTTGCCATTTTCTAGCCTCCTAAAATTATTTTATTATACCTAAAATATTTTCAAAATCTATTATTAAAAATTCTTCATTATTATCATTTACTTTTGTAATTCCATATCCAGAATGAATTATTTTATCTCCAACAGAAATTTCTTTAGAAACTTTTTCTCCAGAACCTATTCCAACTACTTCTACCACATTTGGATTTTTCTTATTACTCATTCCTGATAATATAATACCACTTTGAGTTTTTTCTTCTATTTTGACTTCTTTAGCAACTACTCTTTCTCCAATAGCTTGAATGCTCATTTTCCTTCCCTCCTTTTAGCACTCTTAATAAGTGAGTGCTAATAATTTTCATAATGCTATATTATCACTTATTCTTTTCTTTGTCAAGAATTTTTTAGAAATTTTATTATCTTTTCTGTGATATTGCTAAATTTAAAAAAATAGATTATAATTATTGTGGTAATCAATTAATATTCTAGGTGATTTCTATGAAAAAAACTTTAAAATCTATTTTTTTAGAAACAAATTTCAAAGATATTATTAAAGATACTTTTATCATTACTTTAGGAGCTTTTATTTATGCTTTTGGAGTTAATTATTTCTTTGTAGCCAATAAAATGGCTGATGGAGGAGTAGCTGGTATTTGTACTATACTTTATTTTCTTTTTGGATTTAATATAAGTACATCTTATTTTCTTATAAATATCCCATTGATAATTCTTGGATATAAATTAATCGGTGGTAAATTTATTATTAAAACATTTTATGGAACAGCTATGACATCTCTAGCTTTTAGAATTTTAAAAGATTTCCAAGGTCCTATGAATGATAAAATAATGGCTTCTCTTTTTGGAGGACTTCTGATTGGAATTGGTTTAGGAAGTATTTTTATGGCTGGAGGTTCTAGTGGAGGGTCTGATATTTTAGTTAAGATTTTAAATAAATATTTTGACATTTCTGTTGGAAAAGCATTTCTTGTTTTAGATTTTATAGTTTTATCTCTACTTGGTTTTCTTTTTGGAAAAGAAGTTTTTATGTATACTCTAGTTGGACTTTTTACTTCTACCAAAGTAATAGATGTTATACAAGAAGGACTTGATACTTCTAAATCTGTGGGAATAATTTCTAATAAAAGTAATGAAATTAAAGATAAAATTATGGAAGAATTAGATAGAGGTACTACTTTATTAATAGCCAAAGGTGGATATAAAGGGGACCCTAAAGAGATTGTTTATTGTATAGTAAGTAGATACGAAGTAAGTTCTGTTAAAAAAATTGTAAAAAATATTGATAGAAATGCTTTTATCTTCATCAGTGAAGTTTCCGAAGTATTAGGTGAAGGATTTAAAAATATTGATAATAATTAGGAGGAAAAATGACTAAAGAGGAGATAATAAAGTTAGATACAGAGGTTGTATCTGTAGAAACTTTTGAAAAAATTTTTGCAAGTGATTGTATTATTGGATTTCAAAAAGTTGGTCAAAGTGGTTTAAAAGATAATTGTGATTGGTATATACTAACTCTTATTGATGGAGAAGAAGTTAATCTATATTGTAAAAGAATTTAATTTATATAAAGGAGAATTTAATTTATGAAAATTGGTATAATCGGAGCTATGGATTCTGAAATAAATTTAATAAAAAATTTTATGACAAATCCTACTGAAAAAACTATAGGAAAGGTTACCTTCTATGAAGGAAAAATTTTTGATAAAGATATTGTACTATTTAGAACAGGAGTTGGAAAAGTTAATGCTGCTATAGGTTGTACAATAGCTATTGAAAATTTTGGTATAGAAAAAATTATATTTACAGGAATTGCTGGAGCTATTAATAATAAACTTAATATTTTAGATATTGTAGTTTCAGAAAAACTTGTTCAACATGATTTTGACCTTACAGGTTTTGGTTGTCCTTTAGGACTTATTGATGGAGAAGATTCTGTTTTCTTTGATGCTGACAAAACTTTAGTTGAATTATCTAAAAATGCTGCCATTAAAGTTTTAGGAGATGATAAAGTTTACACTGGTATCATTGCTACAGGTGACCAATTTATAGCTGATAAAAATAAAGTTCAAAATATCGGTTCTATCTTTGATGCTTTTGCTGTAGAAATGGAAGGAGGAGCTGTAGCTCAAGTAGCTTCTCATTTTAATATTCCTTTTGTTGTGATAAGAGCTATGTCTGATAAAGCTGATGGGTCTGCTCATATGAATTATGAAGAATTTAAACCTTTAGCTTCTGACCATTCAGCTAAAATAGTTTTAGAAATCTTAAATAATCTATAAAAATTTTTGATATTTAAAATATCTACTATATTTTTATTCAAAATAAAAAGGACTATTAATATTTTTAAATAGTCCTTTTTTTATTATCACTAAGCTCCAAGATAAGCTTTCTTAATATCTGGATTATTTAATAAATCTTTTGCTTTTCCTTCCATAGTAATTCTTCCTGTTTCTATTACATAAGCATAGTCAGCTACAGAAAGAGCCATTTTAGCATTTTGTTCTACAAGTAAGATAGTTACTCCTGACTCTTTTAATCTTTTAATTACTGAAAATATCTCTTTAACAAATAAAGGAGAAAGTCCCATTGATGGTTCATCTAATATTAATAACTTAGGTCTACTCATCAAGGCTCTTCCCATTGCAAGCATCTGTTGTTCTCCTCCAGATAAAGTTCCAGCCATTTGATTTTTTCTTTCGGCCATTCTAGGAAATACTTCATAAAATTTAGCTCTATCTTTTTCTAAGTTTTCAGGAGTATCATTAACAGTAAAAGCACCTAATTTTAAATTATCTTTTACTAATAATCTTGCAAATATTCTTCTTCCCTCTGGAACTTGTGCTATTCCCTTTTTACAAATTAAATGGCACGGAGTTTTTGTTATATCTTCTCCTTCAAATATAATTTTTCCCATTTTTGAAGGAATTAATCCTGAAATTGTTTGAAGAGTTGTTGTTTTTCCAGCACCATTAGCACCTATAAGTGAAACTACTTCACCTTTTTTTACTTTAAGAGATATTCCTTTTAAAGCATGAATATTATCATAATAAACATGCAAATCATTTACTTCTAACATAGTTTCCTTTTCCATTACTATTCCTCCTCAATAAACTCATCTTCGTCATCATCTTTACCTAAATAAGCTGTAACAACTGCTGGGTCATTTACAACTTTTTTAGGTTCTCCTGTTGCTATTATTGTTCCATGGTCTAAAACGATAAGCCTTTCACAAATTCCTAAAACAAGTTTCATATCATGTTCTATTAAAAGAATAGCAATTCCAAATTTATCTCTAATTAATTTTATAGTTTTCATTAATTCTTCTGTTTCTGTAGGATTCATTCCTGCTGCTGGTTCATCTAATAAAAGTAATTTTGGATTTGTTGCCATTGCACGAGCTATTTCAAGTTTTCTTTGTTTTCCATATGGAAGATTTCCTGCTGCAATATTGGCATATTGGTCTAAATCAAAAATCTTTAATAACTCCATTGCTTTATTTTTCGCTTCTTTTTCCTCTTTCCAAAATTTTGGAAAACGAAAAGTTCCTGTTAATACTCCATATTTCATATTAAAGTTATTAGCAACTAAAACATTGTCTAAAACAGTCATATATTTAAATAATCTTATATTTTGGAATGTTCTAGCTAAACCTTTTTTTATAAGCTTAAATGTAGGAGTTTTTGTAATTATCTCCCCATTAAAAGTATAAGTTCCTGATGTAGCAGAATAAACTCCTGTTAAAATATTAAAAACTGTTGTTTTTCCTGCTCCATTTGGTCCAATTAATCCTACTAACTCTTTTTCTTTAATCTCTAAATTAAAATCTGTTACTGCTTTAAGGGCACCAAATGTTATACATATATCTTTAGCATTTAAAATTGTTTTACTCATTTGTACCCTCCTTTTTCTTAAGAATGAATTTATTTACTAATTTTGAAATTTGAAACTCTTTACGTCCTAAAAGTCCTGTTGGACGGAATATCATTGTTAAAATTAATAATAAAGAATAAACTATCATACGATAATCTGAAAATTCTCTTAAAACTTCTGGCAATATTGTTAACACTATAGCAGAAATTATAGAACCTGTAAAACTTCCCATTCCACCTAATACAACCATAACTAAAATATTAATAGAATAGTTAAAATCAAATTGTCTAGCTCCTAAAATTCCTAAATTATGTCCATATATTCCTCCTGCAATACCAGCAAAAACAGCCGATACTGTAAAAGCAAATGTTTTGTAATAAGTTGTATTTACACCAGAAGCTCCACTAGCTATTTCATCATCTCTTATTGAAAGAATTGCTCTTCCATGACGGCTAGTCATTAAAGAATACATCATCATAACACAAGCAACCATTATTATATAAATAATACTAAAATTATTAAAACGAGGTATTCCTCTTAATCCTTGTGCTCCACCTGTAAAATCAAAATATTCAATTAATACTCTTATAATTTCTCCAAAAGCAAGAGTAATTATAGCTAAATAATCCCCATTTAATCTAAGAGCAGGAATTCCTATAATTATTCCTATAATTCCAGCAATAATTCCACCAACTATAAGAGCTAATATATATCCAGGAAGTCCATCTACAAAACCAGCTTTTGAAAATAAAGCTGCTGCATAAGCTCCTACTGACATAAACCCAGCATGGCCTATTGTAATTTGTCCAAGACATCCTACTGTAATATTTAAACTAACAGCCAAAATAATATTTATACAAATAAGAATCATAATACTTGATTGATATCTTGAAATTATTCTTGCATTAATAAGTCCTGTTAATGCAAAAAATAAAATTGTGACTAAAATAAAAGTTAATAAATAACTCCATTTTTTTGTTTTATCCATCTCTTTCCTCCTAAACTTTTTCTCTAATGTTTTTACCTAGAATTCCTGTTGGTTTAACAAGTAATACTATTATAAGTATAGCAAAAACAAAAGCATCAGCAAGTTGTGATGATAAATATGCTCTTGTTAAACTTTCAACAATTCCTAATATAAATCCACCAAGAACAGCTCCAGGAAGAATTCCAATTCCACCAAGTACTGCTGCAATAAATGCTTTTATTCCCAACATAGATCCCATTAAAGGTTGAACTTGAGGATAAGCAGATACATATAAAACAGATGCTATTGCTGCAAGTCCACTACCAATTGCAAAAGTAAGTTGAATTGTATTATCAACATTAATTCCTACTAATTTAGCTGCACCATAATCTTCACTTGTTGCCATCATTGCTTTTCCATATTTAGTTTTTTTCATAAAATATTGTAGTCCAACTGATAATATAATTGTTAAAAAAATTGTTACAATTGTTCCATAGTTAAGATGTAATCCTCCGAATGATAAAGGAGCTTGATTAAATACTTTTGGAAAAGCTCTTGTATTAGGTGTAAATAATTTCATAAAAAGATTTTCTAATAATAAGCTTACTCCTATGGCTGTGATTAAATTAGAAATTCTAGGTGAATTTCTAAGAGGTCTATAAGCAACTCTTTCTGTTAACATTCCTAAAAGAACACAAATAACTATAGCTGGTGCTATAGTAAGCCACACGGGTAATCCCATTCTAGAAAAAACAGGTATGCTAAATAAAGAAATATATGCCCCAACCATTATAATATCTCCATGAGCGAAGTTTATAAGTTGAGCAATTCCATAAACCATTGTATAACCTAATGAAACTAAAGCATATATACTTCCTATTTGCAATCCATTAATAATCTGCAATAAAAATTCCATAAATTCTCTCCTTTGTATGTTAAATATATAGTTACCTTATAAAAATAAGGTAACTATATAAATTTTATTTTATTTAGGTTGAATAACTGAATCAAATCTATAATTTCCATTTTCTATTCTTAAAATAGTAACAGCTTTTACTGGATTATTTTTTTCATCAAAATTTAAATGTCCTGTAACTCCAGTAAAATCAATTTCTTTCATAGCTTTTACTATAGCATCTTTATCTGTATTTCCTGCTTTTTCTATAGCTTCTTTAACTAAATAAGCAGCATCATAAGATAATGCTGAGAAAGCTGATGGATCCTCATTATATTTTGCTCTATATGCTGATGCAAAGTTTTGAATTTTTTCATTTGTATCTTCTAATGAATAGTGATTTGTAAAGTAACTATTTTCAATAGCTGGATAAGCTGAGGCATCTAATGCTTTAGCAACTCCATCCCATCCATCTGGTCCAATAAATTTAGCTTTTATTCCAACTTCTCTAGCTTGAGTTGTTATTAAAGCTGTTTGTTCATAATATTCTGGGACTAATAATACATCCGGATTTGTAGCAGCTATCTTTGTTAATTGAGCTCTAAAATCTTTATCTCCTTCTGCATATCCTTCTTGTGCTACAATTTTAAGTCCTACTTTTTTAGCTTCTTCTGCAAATGATTGTGCTATACCATCTGAATAGTCACTAGAAGTGTTAACCATTATAGCAGCAGTTTTAGCATTTAAATTATTTTTTGCTAAATTAGCAAGAATTACTCCTTGATATGGGTCTGTAAAACATACACGGAATACATTTGGTCCCGCTTCTGTAATATTAAATTGTGTTCCTGTAGGTGTAACCATTGGCATATTATCTTGAGCAGCTATTTCAGCTACAGCTAAAGTTGGTTTTGAGGTAATATCTCCAACTAAAGCAACAATTCCTTCATCAATAAGTCTATTATACGCAGTTACAGCTTCTGTAGAATCTCCTTTTTCATCTAAAAGTATAAATTCTATTTTTTTTCCTAAAACTCCTCCTGCTTTATTAATTTCCTCAAAAGCTAGTTTAGCTCCATTAGTAGCAGACACACCATATACAGCTACTGGTCCTGTTAATGGTCCTAATCCTCCAATTTTAATAACCTCAGCTTCTTTTGCCTCTTGTTTTCCTCCACAAGCAACCATTAATAAAGAAAGTCCTAATAATGTTATCGTATTTTTTTTCATAAGTACTCCTCCTTAATATAAATTAATTTTAATTATTTTTTATATAAAAAAAAACAACCTTGTTAGGTTGTTTAAATAACTTTTATCTTTAAAAAATAATTTTAAATAAATTAAAAGAAAAAATATAATTAACATAAATTCATAACCTAACATAATTTTTTGTATATAAAATTAATCTCATGTTCACTTGTATGAGAATTACTGCACATATGACTAATCCTATTATATTAAGTATAAACATATTTTTTCTCTCCTTTCATAAAACTAAATTCTAAAAATTATTTAAAAGAAGTATAAACCCAAATTAAAAAAAAATCAAGCTTTTTTTTTATATATAATTTTATTTTTTTTATATTTCTTGTAATTTATTATATTTATCTTTAAAAAAATAATTTTATCTTTTTATTTAATATCAAATATTTAATATTTAATTATTAAAAAAATAATATATTTAATATGTTTTAAAATAAAGATTGACATAAAATATTTTTTTTGATAAAATTTTTAAGTGGTATTATAACAAAAAATAAAAGCGGCAACCTAATTTATATAAGGCTGCCTTTTTATATAACATTACTTAGGAGATTATTTAATATGAACAAAAGAAAAGAAATTTTAGTACTCGGTTTTGCATTATTTGCTATGTTCTTTGGAGCAGGAAATTTAATATTCCCTCCTTCTGTTGGTTATAATATGGGAAAAGATTGGTTTCTATCTGGAATAGGTTTTTTACTAACTGCTGCTGGTCTTCCCTTACTTGGAGTTTTAGCATTTATAAAAGTAGGAGAATTAGAAAATTTTTCTATAAAAATTTCTAGAAGATTCAATAATCTATATTGTAGTATTCTTGTTTTAGTAATAGGTCCTTTATTTGCTATTCCAAGAACAGGTTCTACTACTATCGAAATGGGAGTTTTACCTCTTACACCAAACCTAAATCCTTTAGTTGTTTCTATTATTGCATCTGTTTTATTCTTTGGAATTACTTTGGCTTTAGTATTAAAAGAGTCAAAAATAACTGATATTATTGGAAAATTTTTGACTCCCATTATTTTAATCATTTTATTTTCTATAACAATTATTGGAATTTTTGGAGATTTTGGTACTCCAATAGAAAAAGTAACCAATGGAATATTCACATTTGGATTTATTCAAGGATATCAAACAATGGATGCTTTAGCTGCTGTTTTATTTGGTGTTGTTGTTGTTAAAGGTCTTGAAGGAAAAGGAATTATAAATACTAATGAACAAAAAACATATTTAACAAGTGCTGGAGTTATAGCTATTTTAGGTTTGGGATTGATTTATTTATCATTAATGTACCTAGGTGCTAGAATAAGTGGTATTAATATAGGTACTAATACTACTGGATTAGCTTTATATATAGCACAAATGACACTAGGATCAATAGGAAAAATTGCTTTTGGAATTTGTGTTGCTGCTGCATGTCTTACTACTTCTGTTGGATTAACAGCTCTTACAAGTGATTGGTTCTCAAGAATTACTCCATTTTCCTATAGAACTATAGCTATTGCAACAAGTTTATTTTCTACTATTATGGCTATAGGAGGAGTTGATTTCATAGTTAAACTTTCTGTTCCTGTTCTTTGTATTTTATATCCTATAACAATAGTTTTAATAATGTTAAACATTGTTGGTATTGAAAATAAAGCTGCTTTTAGAACTGGAACATATATTTCTATTTTTATTAGTATTATCGAAGTTTTAGGAAATACTTTTAAAATCACTTCTTTTACTAAATTTATTCAACTTTTACCTTTAGGTAAAGAAGGATTTGCTTGGTTAATTCCTTGTATCTTAGGAATTTTCATTGCATACATCATATCTAGTAACAGAAAAAAATATAAAAAATATTAATTTTATCTAAAAAATAACACTTAATTATTTAAATTAAGTGTTATTTTTTTATTTATATAAAGAATTTTTCCAATAAAATATATTATTCAATTTTCAAAATTAATCTTAAGCTATTCTTTTTAATTTTTAAATATATCTCTAAATAAATTCCAAGTCTAAATTTTTTAAAATTTTTATATTAAAAATTTTATTTACTTAAAACATAATTTTTATATATTTTAAGTAAAAAATAATTGATAATAGCTTATTTAATTTTTATTTTCCTTTTAATTCTTAAATTAATATCTTGTTTTTCAAAATAATTATTAATCAGTACCATAGTTTTAACAAAAATTTTAATCCTTTTATCCTAAAATAAATTTAAAACTCTTTTATTTATCTTCTAATGATTTTTCTATTATAAATTTAAATTTAAAAAACTTTTTTAAGATATTCTATTTTCATAAATTTTAATTCATATTTTATTAATCTATGATTATTTAAACATTGCTATCTCCATAATGATTAATAATTTTATAAATTAGACTATCTTTTTATTTAATTCTAAAAATTTTATTTCACTCTTATTTAATATTAAAAAAGTTAATATTTTTATACTACTTTTTTCTACTTCTTTCAAACTTCTAAACATTTTCTTTTATTTCTAATAAATCTCATAAATCTCAAGCTTCTTATATATAAAAGATTTTCTCAAAAAATTAATATTTTTAACAATAATAGTTTATCCAATTATTCTAATAATCAATTCTTCATTATTAATTTTTCTTTTAACTAACTCACTTAAATCACATAATTCTAATATAATTTTTTTTATATTCTATATCTCTTTAGTTTTATTTAACCTATTTACTATTAATTTAATATTTTAATATATTTTTTCAAAAAATAAAAAAAGTTGGCAAGTTCCTATCCTCCCAGAGGGCTGCCCCCCAAGTACTTTCAGCGTTTACGAGCTTAACTGCTAGGTTCGGTATGTTACTAGGTGTACCCTCGTAGCTTTTCTTGCCAACTTATATTTTGAGTTTTTAAACACTCAATACTACATAGTAATTTCTCTTGATTAAGATTCCGACTTATTAGTATTGGTCCGCTTAATGAATTACTTCACTTACACTCCCAACCTATCTAACTCCTAGTCTCGAAGTTGTCTATAGAGTACTTATCTTAAAGTCAGTTTCCCGCTTAGATGCTTTCAGCGG